>CAKKPE010000160.1 GCA_919901565.1 bacterium | reverse complement strand
TTCGTCCGTGAATCCGGCCAGCGTCTCGGTTTTGAGCCGGGACCAGCGCTGGAAAAGGGCCTTGGCTCTTCGAATGGATTCCAGGTCTCCGCTAATCCCCCATTCCTGAGCATAGGTCCGCATCGCATCCGGCCCGGCATCTTCGAAATCCGAAAGGTATGCGTCGTCATGGAAGAGAAGGCCGGTGAAAAAGGCATGTGATGCGAGATCTTCATAGATCTCACCAATGATGCGGCGGGCATCGGGGCTGAAAGGCGAAAGCCTGCGGTAACAGTCATCACACACGGAAACGGCGCCGTTCTCGGATTTGCGCACCAGAAGCCTCTGGGTCAGCTCCTTGTCTTCCAGTTCAAAGGCGAGAACCGGCATCCACGCATAGACGTTGACTCCGGCACGGGTCCTCAACTGCCATGCCACGCGGTTGAACAGGTCCTCCCTTACGGGCATATGCCTGTTCGGGAAGTACATGGCCTCGGCCACTCCGTTACCATCGGCATCTGCAAAGGCCTGGAGGTATACCGTGTTGATCTTCATGGTCTTGATGCGCTCCAGCAATAAGTCCAGGTTCCGTTTCTCCTGGTCCTTGTCCGGATCATAGATATAGTCGAGGTCCACATGGGTGACCCGGATCGGGTCCTGTGTCTTGTAGAAGTTTCGCAAAATCCACATGAAGTCTTCAAGTTCCGGGTTGGTCTCTATCAGGATCCTGTAGATTCTGGAAACGTCATCGGTATGATTGACGCGCCCCCCGAGGACCATCGTGATCTGAAACCCCGCGGTTTTTGCTTCTTCCATGGCCATGCTGTTGTCCAATCCGTAAGGCCAGACCATGCATCTCGGTTTTACACCGACGCGTTTTTCCAGCAAGGAGACCATGGCCTGCATGTCATCGCGGAGGAGCTTTCTGTGCTGTGCAAGGGACTCGTAGGCCTGGCTTTTAATGTCCAATTCACGGGTGACGATAATGGGTTGTGCGTTTCCCTGCGGATTGCCCTGGACGGCGCGGTGAAGATCGTAACTGTGAGATGCGACTTCAACCAGTCCGGAACCGACCATTTCCCGCACCTGTTCCCAGGTGAGGAACTGGTTTCGCTCCATGACTTTGTTCCCGTATTCGATCTTTTCTGCAGGGCCTGCTTCCAGCCATCTTCCCATGATGGCGATAACAGCCGGGTATTTGAACATCTTCAGTAGAGGAAAGACCCTTGTATAAACGCTTTCCAGGCCGTCGTCGAAGGTCAGCAGAACGGCCTTGTCGGGCAATTCATGTTTTCCCTGCTGCGCGGCAAGGATATCATTGAGACTGACCGGATGGTAACCGTGTTCGCGAAGCCAGGAGAACTGGGAGATCAGGTTCAGAGTGCCCACGGCCACGCGGTCAGGATCGAGATCATCCACCACATCGTCCCGGACGTCATGGTAAGAGATTGCAATAAATGTTTGGCTCTCGGCCGCGGCCGCTCCGGCTGAAACCAGACACAGCATGATGAATACAGAGAGAAGGCGGCATACCATGGCTAAAACCTCCAGGTCAGGTTCAGGTACGTCCATGTGCTGTTTTCCGGGTTCCCGTCATAAATTCTACGGTTCAAAGAGACGCCGTAAAGAATGGAAAAGGTGTCGCTCAGGTTCCAGTCATGCTCATAGCGGACAGACCGAATGTTTCCCGTGCCGAAACCCTTCTGCCAGTAATACCCTCCGGTGAAGGCCAGGTTCTGGGAGAATGAGCGCGTGTACCATCGCCACGTCAGCCATCGGAAATCCACGGTGACCGTTCCTGAAAGATCTTTCTCCGGGTTGAAATAGGGCCGGTTGCGTTCGCTGTTCCGGGACCCGTACAGATCCAGGCTCACGGGAATCTTGAGATAGGGGCCGTTGTACATACGCTGTTTCAACGACAAGGATCCGCTTTCACGGATGTTGTCGTCGCTAAACTTGAGTCTTTGCAGGTTGAGGCCGGCGCCTGCTGATTCATGGGCGGCATAACCCAGATGAAGGCCTGCGGATTGAGCCGTAATATCATTCAGCCTCCCCCGCAAGGGCGCATCGAGGCTGAATGTGTCGTACGAAACTCCGGCTGTCCAGTGATCGTCAAGATCCCAATCCAGGCTTCCCGATAGATCCGCATCATGCCGGCTTCCTTTATTGCGGTTGATCTCCAGATTGATGATTTTTCCAGGCCCTGAATACTGGACACCAAGACCCTCTCTCTGATTTGCGATATCCTGGTTTTGTATATTGGCGGTTTCGTAAAAACTGTGAATAAATATCCGGTAATGGTAATTCAGCGGTGCTGAATAAAGATAGGTGTTCATCTGCAGGCTGTCGGTATCCTGGTCTGCTGCCGAAGCGGCACCATAACCCGCACTCGTTGTGAGTATCCGTTTATTGTACAGGTCCCAGTTCCTTTTCAGCTTTGTTACCTTTTTGTCTTCCGGGTAATGGTCTGTCAGGTCGTGCATGAGGACTTCGGCCTTTTCGTATTCCCGGAGGTCCATAAGTGCGTACGCCTTCCCCATCCTTGCATTAATAAAATCCGGTTCCACCGGCAAAATAAGATCGAACTCTTCGAGCGCAAGTCTGGGCCAGCCTCTCCATAAATAAACATAGGCAAGCCGCTGACGCAGATCATGGTTGAACGGCGCAGCATGCGACAGACCCTCGAGCCGTTTTTGGGCGCCATTCAGGTCATCGGCGAAGGCCCGGCCAAGGGCTGCTGCGCTGTCGGCGAGGAGTTTTTTGTCGTTTTCCTCATAAATGGTCGGCAATCCTGCAACACGGTTGATCCTCCATGTCGGCTGCTCGGCTGCCAGTTTGTCGACTATTTGAATGGCTTGTTTGAAATCGCCCAGTTCAATATAGGCCCAGAAGAGAGAGAGACGGATATTATAGCTTTCCGGGTTCAACTCAAGAGCCTTGCTGTACATAGCCGCAGCTTCGCGGGGATGCTCCAGGTAAAGGTAGGCATCTCCTGCAGCGGAGATGACATATTGAGGAAGAGATAGGCCCTCTTTTGCAAGCGCCTCGTACTCTGCAATCACGTCCTCCATCCGGTATCTGTCCCTCAGGGCTATGATCCGGTCGAAACGGGCCCTCAGCACCTTGCCTGACGTCCTGTTTTCGCCCTCTTCGGCATACCTGCGGAGACTCTCATCCAGCATACCGATGGCTTCATCTGTTTCCGCGAAGCGCTGTGTCACTGAAGGGGGAGGGAGGCTGCCCCAGATCACCCTGGCAGCGGCCATGTCACCTTGAATCTGGTCCAGTTCATCAGCGGAGAGCAGGCCGGGGTTCCGCCGGGACAGGGAAAGGGCAAGGCCGGGTGCTCGGAGCGATGAAACGGCCAGGATCCGAAGTCTTTCAGCGGCCCTTGTCCCAGGGTATAATCTGAGGATCTTTTCGTAGATCCACAATGCCTGAAGTTTTTCCCCTTTGGATTCGTAGGCGTACGCCTTGGCGAACAACAGATCGGCGTTTGTACTCTGTTTTGCCAGAAGAGGTTCCAGGGAATTTAGGGCTTCATCGGCTCTTCCGGCATCGGAGAGGGCCATGGAAAGGCCAACCCGGCTCTGCAGGTTGTACGGGTCCATACGGAGGGTCTGTTTGTACCATTCCAGAGACTGGTCGAACATCCGGAGGTTTCTTGCGGATTTGGCCAGGGAGTTCATGACATAGGCTGGAGCTGCGCCCAGATCCATGCCCTCGGACACGGAGAGCGCCTCCTGGTCTTTGCCGGCCCAGCCGAGAATGACCAGATAGTCCCCGATCAGCTTCTTGTCTTCGGGGTGTCTTTTGACCATGGGTTCCATGATGGATATGGCCTGCTCCATTTTACCCTGTCGTGCCAGAGAGATTGCGGCCTCAACGGTGCTGGGATCGTCTTTTCGAGCCGGCTCTTCCGGGTATGAAGTCCCCGGTATCAAAGCCAGGGCCAGAAGCATGATGGAAAGAGAGATGATTCCCCTCTTTAATAAAAAAGAGGGGTGAGTGGAGTTTGTATTCTGCAGACCGCCGGTTTCACATACCATTTTTTATATGACCATATACATGGATATAGATGCCATCATCCGTGATGGGATGAGATTCATCTTTCGAATTGTGTGGCTCAAGAAGGTGGTATTAATGCTTCTGACAATATTACTGGTGAATTCGAAACAGCCACCCGATTTCATGTAATTCTATATGGTTTATGAAATAACATAATGAAATATATAAATATTATAATTGAAACCAATTAAGAATGTCAAGTTGTTCTACGTTTAAAAATTGACAAATTTAACCCGTTCTGGCCGATCTCGAAATCAATGGGTTCCCCGCTCTTTGCCGGGCAGATGTTCGTTCAGGCTAGTTTTAAAAGCCGATCCAGGTTTTGCCTGTCCATGTCGTCGTTGTCCCCTTTGGGGGTCTCCAGGATTTTGGGGACATTCAGGAACCTGGGGTCTTTCATAAGGCAGCGGAACGCCGTGAGTCCGATCTTTCCCTGACCGATGTGTTCGTGACGGTCCACCCGGCTTCCGAACTCTTTTTGGGAATCATTGACGTGTATGCACCGGATCTTCTCAAGGCCGAACAGGGCTACGAGGGAGTTCACGGTCTCTTCATATCCTTGTGATGTCCGGATGTCATATCCTGCTGCAAAGATATGGCATGTATCCACGCAGACCCCGAGCCGTTCCGGCTCAATGACCGAGGCCATGATCCGCTCGATCTGCTCGAAGCGGTAGCCCAGATTGGTTCCCTGCCCAGCTGTGGTCTCCAGGAGGATCTTCATGGAAAAGCCGCTCGTCTTTTTATGCAGGTCGTTCAAGGACCGGCTGATCTTCAGCAGGCCCTCTTCCTCACCGGCCCCCATGTGGGCGCCGGGGTGCATGACCAGATAGGGGATGCCGAGCGCCTCGGTCCGCTCCATCTCCTCCTGAAGGGATTTCAGGGAGGCCGCGAGTTTCCCGGGGTCCGGGGATGCGATATTGATGAGGTAAGAATCGTGCACCACCACCGGTGAGATGCCGGTCTGCTTCTGCATGTTTTTGAATGACAGGACTTCTTCTTCGGACAGGGGAGGGGCCTTCCATTGTGTTGCGTTTCTGGTGAAAATCTGTATGGTGCGGCAGTCGAGATCACGCCCCCGGTCCAGTGAGAGGGAAATCCCGCCGGCGATGGACATATGGGCTCCGATCAGAGGCGGACGCCGGGTTTTACCCTGTTTGTTTTCTCCTCGGGCTCTCTTTGACCTCGGTGAAGATGGCGCCATCGGACAAACCTCGGGACTTCGTGAACCGAATTTACGGTATTACAGGAAATTTTACAGGATTATCAGCAGGGAGGCAAGCCGGAAACAGCGGGATGTTATTGGTTATCTGAAAACTCGGTTCTTTGGGGCGGGTCAGAGTTGAAAGGCTGTGCCGTATGATTTCGTGGGAAAATCCGAAATTCGAAACACTAAATCCTAAACAAATACAAATCACCGAAATCCAAAATTCAAAACTTATTTATCCAAATGTTAAGTCGTCATGTGTGGGGTTGGGTTATGCGAAATAGAATCTTCCATGCATGATTCGGATATAACATACAGATCTATACGAGGTTTTGGACATTTGAATTTTGAGTTTAGGATTTGTTTAGGATTTAGATATTAGGATTTCGTATTTTCTGCGAGACCCGGGTCAAGCCCCTTCCAGGGGTAACGAAAAGCCACGTTCTCTGGGCGTGGATGTTTATTCAAAGAACGGGTACTGGACCGGGAGCTGTCTGACCACGGACTGGTAGGTGGAGTCGTTGAGTCTGCTCCCCAGGGCAAGGCGCTTCAGGCTTTTTTTGATCTTCATGGCGGACCTGATATTTGCCTTCCCGGTGGGATCAAGCTTCAGGCATTCAGCATGCTCAAAGGAGATCAGGAGATCCAGGATGAGAAGTGTGGAGAGGCGGTGATATTTTTTAATGTCCTCCAGTCCCAGATCCCACTGGGAAAAGGATGTCAGGCCCCGGACGATCTGGCGCCACTGCTTCAGGCGGTTGATCATCATGATGCCGTTGAATATCCCCTTGTTTACATCAAAGGGGAAAATGGTACGTTCCACGATGGTCCGGATCAGCCGGTCGTGGGTTTTCTGGACCTCTTTGTCTATTTTTTCGAATTCATGCCAGTATTTGCGCCTGATCAGGCTGTCTGCACGGATCTCCCAGTAGGTATGGCCCAGGGATTTTGTGCTGTAGGAACTGATCATGTGGCCGGGGACAAAAAAGTTATGGGCCACCGTATCCGCGGCCAGGTGGGTCAGGTAGCCGAAGGCAAATGCCTTTTGCGCCGTGCTCTGGGCCTCTGCAAGGATCTTGAAGCCGATGTTCCAGTTGTGGCAGTGTTTGTGGTATTGGATATATTTCTTTCCGACCGTGATGTCTGCGCTGATGCAGCCATACAGGAAGTCATAGGGGAATTTCGTCAGGATTGCAGCCACCGCCGGGGAGAGGACCGAAACATCCTTCAGGATTTCAACGCCGAGATAGATATGTGTGGCAGGTCCCCAGGCATATGCATGGTCAGGGATGAGCAGGGAAAAAACCAATGTGACTGTAAACGTCAAAAAAAATAAAAACATTCTATGTATCTAAATTTCCCGTAAACACTGGAAACGGTTGTTATTCTTTATTAAATCCATTATAGATTAAAAAAGCAGGAGGGGTCAAGTAAAAACTTGATTGAGAGGCAGATTGCCTGAAATATTTCAGAGATATGCCGGGGGTTTACCTCCTTCCCCATGCCGGAGCCTGGTTTAGAGGATCTTTGCAGCCAGTTCCGCCAGTTCCGACCTCTCTCCCTTGGACAGGGTCACGTGTCCGGACAGGGGCTCACCCTTAAACCTTTCAACCACATAGGTCAACCCATTGCTCGATGAATCCACGTAAGGATTGTCGATCTGATAGGGATCTCCGGTCAGGACCACCTTGGTCCCTTGGCCGGCCCGCGTAATCACGGTCTTGATCTCATGGGGGGTGAGGTTCTGGGCCTCGTCCACAATCAGGTACTGGTGGGGAAGGCTCCGTCCCCGGATATAGGTCAGGGCCTCCAGTTGGATCGTTCCCATTTCCTGAAGTTCCCTGAGGTTTCTTTTGATCTCCTCCGGGCCTCCGGATGAGCTGAGCAGAAATTCCATATTGTCGAAGATCGGCTGCATCCAGGGCAGGAGTTTTTCCTGGATGTCTCCGGGGAGGTAACCCAGATCCTTGCCCATGGGGAGGATGGGACGGCAGGCCACCAGCCGCTTGTACAGCCCTTGCTCCACGGCCTGTTCCAGGCCGGCTGCCAGGGCGAGGAGGGTCTTGCCTGTCCCTGCGATTCCGACGAGGGTGACGACCTTGACCTTCGGGTCCATCAGGATGTCCATGGCATACTGCTGTTCCTTGTTCAAAGGGTGGATCCCCCAAACGCCGCCGCTGAAATCCTTGATGGGAGAAATGGCCTTGCGGTCTGCATGGTACCGGGCCAGGGCCGAGTGGGAATGGGAAGAGTGGTCCACAAGATGGATGAATTGGTTCGGCACGAGGCCATCGGTTTCCCAGGGGAGGCCTTTTTTATGGTAGAAACTGTCGATGAGTTCTGAATCAACCTCTCTGGTCGCGACACCCGTATAAAGTTCGCTGATCTCCACCTTGTTGGTTGTATAGTCCTCGGACTGGATACCAAAGGCATTTCCCTTGATCCTCATGTTGGTATCCTTGGTGACCAGAATCACATCCTGCTTCGGATTGGTCTGTTTGAGCGAGATGGCCACGGAGAGGATCCGGTTGTCCGCCTTGGAAATATGGAGTTCCGGAGGGAGGAGGTCGAAGACCTTTTTTTCTACAAAGACCCGCAGGGTGCCGCCGTTTTTCAGCTGGACACCCTGGGAAAGTCCTTTTTGTTTACGGAGTTCATCCAGTCTCCTGGAAACCAGCCTCGCATTCCTGCCGGTCTCGTTCAGGTCCTTCTTGAAACGGTCCATCTCCTCGATGACCACCACGGGGATGACCACGTCATTTTCCTCAAAGGAGAAGAGCGAATCCGCGTCGTAGAGAAGGACATTGGTGTCCAGGACATAGATTTTCTTTAAATGGTTCTGCTTATTGCCTTCTTCATCTCCCATGGGCAAATCTCCGCTAAAAGTTCATAAACGCAAGCAAAATCTCCAGAGAAAAACCCTTGAACCCTTGAACCCTTGAACCCTTGAACCCTTGA
>CAKKPE010000159.1 GCA_919901565.1 bacterium | reverse complement strand
TTCTTCCCAATGGAGGGCAAGCCACCTATACCTACGATGCCGCATCCAGACTTGCAAATCTAATCAATAAGGTCAATGCCGCATCCGTCTCGGCCTTCAATTACACCTACGACAACGTGGGCAATCGCACATCCATGACCGACAACGACGGGCTCAATAGCTATGGATACGACAATATCTATAGGCTCCTCTCCGCCACGCACCCGCAGGTAGAGAATCAGGCGGAATCGTTTAGCTATGACGCCGTGGGAAACCGGCTTACGGACAGCAGTTTCAGCAACTGGGCGTACAACGCAAATAATCAATTGACATCCTACGATAGTGTAACTTATACTTATGATAACAACGGCAACACCATCTCCAAGACCGATGTGTCGGGGACGACCTATTATGATTATGATGCCGAGAACCGGCTCACAAGAATCGATTTCCCCGATGGCAACTACACTGGATACAAGTATGATCCTTTTGGCAGAAGAATCGAGAAGAACGTAAACGGCACCATCACACAGTATCTTTACGACGGCGAGGATATATTGGCGGAGTACAATGCGAGCGGCAGCAGACTGGCCCGCTACACCCACGGCCCGGGTATTGATGAGCCTCTGGTCATGCAGCGAGACGGTCAAAACTACTATTACCACGCCGACGGCCTTGGCTCCATCACTGAGCTGACAGACACCTCCGGCGCAATCGTGAACAGCTACGTCTACAACGCCTTCGGCAAAGTCGTCAAGGAGACCGAAGGAGTGGAGAATCCGTATGTCTACACCTCAAGAGAAAAAGATAAAGAGTCTAACCTGTATTTCTATAGGGCCAGGTACTATGACGCGAGCATTGGAAGATTCTTATCCGTCGACCCCATAGGATTTGCGGGGCAAGATGTTAACCTCTACTCTTATGTGGGAAATAATCCGATAATCTATATTGATCCATTGGGGTTATTCACTGCGAAAGGCTTTGCAGGAGTTATTATAGGAGGCGTTGGGGCAGCTACAAAAAATCCCACTCTCATGGTTGTCGGTGGAGCTATTGTTGTTTGGGATTGGTATGAGTCAATTCAAGAAGCCAAAAAGACTGGCGAGAAGTTGGGAGAGGAATTACAGAAAGATATAGACAAGAATATCGACACAGACATGGATGGAATGAATGACTTTATAGATGACGATGATGATAACGATGGGGTTCCGGATGAATCCGACCCCAACCCGAAGAACCCTGAAGCTAATCCATGTCCCTAACCGTAATGTAGGATTCCAATATGACAAATGAAAAAGATATCCTAACGCCTGAAGATAGAAAAGTGATCCGATCTTTGAAGAAGGATTGCGAGAAGTTTAGAAGCCTTATATTCGCAGGCGTCTTTTCTATCATCGTTGGTTTATTAATCGGTATTGGGAGTCTCTTGCGTTCGGCGGATGAGAGTTACATTATTGCAGGAATATTCTTTATTACCATTGGCATCATAACAGTGAAGGACAGTGTAAGAACGAGAAAAGTTTATCTATTGTTGAGCAAGTTCCTCCACGATTAGACATAAGGGGGGAGTTCCGGGGACAGCTTATGTAATTCCCCGCCGTCGCCCCGTGCCGCTCGTGAGTTTGTTGCTGTCATCTCCGTCGCCCTTCGACACTCTCGGCCCCTCCCCGTCAGCGGCCCATAAGGGTCAGGCCCAGGCCAGGGGGTCAGATCTTGGCCCAGGCCAGAGAAGGCCAGGGGGTCAGAGAAGGCCAGGGGGTCAGATCTTTATAAATGACAAAGTGTTCCAAATAATTAATAAAGAGTTAGGCGATGTCAATAATAAAGATCCGACCCCAAGAGTAACG
>CAKKPE010000158.1 GCA_919901565.1 bacterium | reverse complement strand
AGACGCTATAAGTCAATAATATTATGCTGCATTAATTATGACGCTGTGTATAATTAAGTACTTTATCAATGATCTTGTTGATGAGAAGCATCACTGCAAAGGCAAAAATAAAAACAACCCATCCTGACATGAAATGGTTGAAAGAGTCTGTAATTTTCGGGCTCCAGTATTGAGCCAGAATGCATGTCCCTGAAATCCGTAATCCGTTGAACAAGATGGCGATCGGGATGCTTGATAAAGCAAGCAACAACCGCGCGCTGGAGCGCTTTTGAGCAATATATGCAAAAATTACACCCAGGGTAAATAGCGAAAAGAGCGAGCGGATTCCGCTGCAGGCTGCGGCAACCTCAAGCTGCATACTGGGCAGATAAATTATATTCCCTTCGCTATATACGGTAACCCCGATCAGGTGTAGAAAAAACATGGATATCTTTGTTGACAGAAGCTGGAGTTTTACGGAAAGATTGTTGTAAAAAATATGCGGCGGTGGAATCATGAGAAAGAGGAGCAGCAGAGGAAACGCCATCGCCCGACAAAAACGATTGCCGAAATTGAACCAGACCACTCCGATCAGAAGCAGAACCATGGACACTTCCTGGGTAAACCGCTCTGCCCCGATGATGCCGGCTGTAAATATGAGCGCGGCAAAGAGGAGAAATATAAATCCCCGCCAGGAAGCGGTAATCGTCCATTGTCTTAATTGATCCCTTTTTCCCCATACCAGGTATCCGGAAACCAGCGGAATCAGCACACCGTTGTTGTGAGTCTCGCTCTCAAACCAGAGTTCCCACATGAACGCCATGATAGGGTAGCAAAGCCAGAGGAATACTCCGGCAATCAGAAAATATATCCCCGCATTGAGCAACCAGTTTTTTCTGTCCAATGTTTCTGTAGTCATGATGCCCCTCTATTCCGGTAGGTATTTCGGCGTTTCATCCATCACCATCTGTGCAAACTCCGCCAGTCGCCGGTTCGCATCTTCCAGACTTTCTCCTTTCATCACTGGAACAATGCACCGAACAAGGGCGCCGTCCGTCCTGTGTCGAGCGATGGCATCCCACATCAGGTACAGTTTGTCTATATACTCGTTGGTTATGATTCTACCGCGCGATTGGATCCAGTAAAGCACCACCTGTTTATCGTCTCCCTTTTGAGTCAGCACCCAATTCACAACTGCGTCCCTTCCTCTATATTTCAGATGATAGGGTTCCAGCCTGACAAATTGATAACCACCGCCCACCATGCAGGACTTTGGTGAATGGATCCGGCTCCGGTCATTCTGGGCCTCGAAGAAGGGAATGTAGAGCGTCGCTGCCTGGCCTTCCGGGTTGGCATATACACGCATCAGAACCTCCGTAGGCGCAAGCACTCCAAGGGCCTTATCTCCAATGTCCAGGTCTTCGCTAATGTATTCACCTATCCGGGTTGGAAAATTATTCAGAGACTCTCTGACCAGGTCAACCTTTTGAACCGAGAGGCTCTTTGAAAAAATTCCAAGGCCAAGCAAGATGGCAATGGTCATTCCTGCACTAACGTATGAGAATTTTGAAAGTTTCATTTTTATTCCTTTCCTACGGAAATCATCTTAGACGAATCCATAAGCTCATGAGGATTATGCGCGGTTTCGATAAAGATTGTGGTCGACGACGCCCGACATTTTTGTCTCTTCCAGATGCCCGCCCAGAAAACGATTGATCTGTTCAGACGCTGTATGCGGATCATTGAGTATGTCCCGATGGTTGAGATAGAGCACATCAAATCTTCCGTCAGAATGTAACATACGCTGAACTTCCTGAAGGTGTGCCTCAAAATTCCGGATCATTTTCCCATCATCCTTAGGGTCAAATGGAACGCAGCGGTGTTTGAGCATCTTGTTTTGGGAAGCCATCACTTCATTAAGATCACGATTTAGAAACACCACTTTATAAAAGTGTCCTTCAGGAAGATCTTTCAGGAGATAGGAAATCACCTTAACGGTCTTGCCCCGCAAATCCCTGACCCAACTCTTGTCCTTGCCCTTGTCTAACTCCTTGACTCTTTCCAACTCATAATATCCTTTGGGGTTGTCCGTATCCGCCGTTCGTTGCCCGTCAGATGCGACTTTTAGACCGCTGGCTTCCAGCATCTTCATGAGCATGGAAGTGCCCGATCTGGGCAAACCCGAAACCACGATGACGGGCTGGCCGTACTTGATCTTTCTGACAAAATCCCTGAATTTCATAAACCCTTTCCCTCCTGCTGTTCTTCCATAATTTCTCCAAATTTCCGGAGGGGTAGCGGGATCGGCGGATATCGGTCAAACATGAGGTTCCAATAGGCCCAGGAACGGGGATCAAAAACTCCGGGTGGGGGATTCTTTAATACATCCAGAAAGTCGCCATCTGAAAAATACTTTCTCACTGCGACAAGATCCTTTATCGTGCCGTAAACCATGACCTGGGCAAGAAAACGTTTGGGATCCTTTATTGCCTCTGCCGGAGATTTCCACCATATCAAACGGGCGGCAATATCTTCCAGTGTTTCACTTCTTGTTGTTTTCTCCCGGCACAGCTTCGCCCTCTCGGTTACAGGGGATGATTCACCCCCACCCTAAAAGGAAGGCAATATCAGATGTTTCTCTGCTGAAATGGCTGGTACGCCCTCTCAGAAAGAGAAAAAAACTTTTATGCGGGTTCTACCTCATCCACCGAGATCTCGGTAGAGACGGACTGCTGCAGCATATCAACGGATATAATCAGCCGGTGCCGTCCACGTCTCTCTATCAGGATCCCTTCGACACCTTGGAGAGGGCCGGCCTTGACCCTGACCCTGCTCCCTTCCTTGATATAGGGGTGCCCGCTGATCAAACGGTCGCTCTCCACCATTCTATGCACCGCTTCGATCTGGATTGCAGGAATGGGGAAGAGTTCCGTGGGGGTCTTGCCGATGATGCGGACCACACCCTTGACCTTCAATACTTCCAGAACCTGATCCCTTTCAGGCGCAATTCGCACAAAAAGATATCCGGGGAAAAGGGGCAGTTCGATGATCTTTTTCCGGTCCCTTCTCCGGCTCAGGGTTTCATAGAGCGGGAGAAACACCTCCACGCCCTTCCCTTTGAGTTCGGTCTCTACCTTTTTTTCATGGCGTGAACGGGCATGAACGGCATACCAGTTCTTCACCGATACGCACACGGCGCCATCCAACGGCCTTTCACTTGTTTCTATTAGCGTATCCATTAAAATACTCCACGGTTTTTTTCAAACCTTCCCGGAGCGGCACTTCCGGACGCCAGCCAAGAATCCGCTCCGCCTTGCTCGCATTCAGAAAATTCCTTCGAAGGTCCCCAGGCCGTGCCGGTCCGTGAACGGGTTTATTCCTGAATCCCGTGATCGCTGCGATCATGTCACAGAGTTGGTTGACATCGGTCTCTACCCCGGTTCCTATGTTAAAGCAATCACAGCCCCCTTTTTCTATGGCAAGGTAATTGGCCCGGGCCACATCCCCTGCAAAGACATAGTCCCGGACATAACGTCCGTCTCCATTGATGGTCGGCGTCTTCCCGCTGAGCATGGCCTGAACGAAGATCGCCACGACCCCGGCTTCACCGAGAGGGTCCTGCCTTGGCCCGTAGACATTGGAATACCGCAGGACCGTGTAGTTGAGGCCGTGCTCCGCCTTGTAATATGGGAGGTAGTATTCCATACAGATCTTGGTCACTCCATAGGGGGACATGGCTGAAAAAGGGAGATCCTCTACAGCCGGAAGATGTTCTGTGGCGCCGTAAACGGTCCCGCCGGAGGAAGAAAAGATAACCTTCTTCACGCCGTACTTCACGCAATTCTGCAGCAGGTTGACAGACCCCACCACATTGACCATGGCATCGCGCACAGGATTCCTGACCGAATCGGCCACGCTGATCTGGGCGGCCAGGTGGTGTACCAGGTCCGGCTTCTCCTTCTCGAAGACCTCGCTCAGTTTCGGAGAGCAGATATCCACCTCATAGAACCGGGCGGCAGAATTCACATTCTCCTTCTTGCCGGAGGAAAGATCATCCACCACTGCAACTTCCAGTCCATGCTGCACCATCATATCGGCCACATGAGACCCGATGAATCCGCCCCCTCCCGTAATCAGCGTCTTGGCCATCTTAATTCCTCTTCATGGTTATGCTGCCGGCATTCTGTATCCTGCGATATACAGACAGGGGATTTCCCATCATCGCGCCGCCTCGATGCATGGCACTGCAAATCTCCGGTTTATCAACCTCTCCCTATACATGCATAGGTGAATCCAAGCCTTCTCATATACTGGGGATCATAGATATTCCGGAGATCCACGATCACCGGCGAGCGGAGCAGGGTCTTGATCTTCTCCATGTCAAGCATGCGGAACTGGTTCCATTCGGTGATGAAAACCAGGGCATCAGAGCCCTGTGCCACGTCGTAGGCATTCTCACAGTAATCCACATCCTTCAGCATCTTCTTCGTCACCTCCATGGATTCCGGATCAAAGGCCTTTATCCTGGCTCCTTTTTTTTGCAGTCCCTCTATGATGACCAGAGAGGGCGCATCCCTCATGTCGTCCGTATTAGGCTTGAAGGCCAATCCCAGAATCCCGATGGTTTTACCCTTGAGTTCTCCTGCAATCAACTCGATCCTCCCGACCATGCCGCTCTTCTGCAACTCATTAACCTCGATGGCAGAACGGACAATCTTCAGGTCCATGGCGTGCTTCTCTGCAAGCTGCACCAGGGCCTGCGTATCCTTGGGAAAACACGAACCTCCAAAACCGGGACCGGGGTGAAGGAATTTTGATCCGATCCTGAAATCCAATCCCATACCTTTGGCCACGTGGTGGACGTCTGCCCCCACTTTCTCACAAAGGTTAGCAATTTCATTGATGAACGAGACCTTGGTTGCCAGAAAGGCATTGGAGGCATATTTAATCATCTCGGCACTCTCCAGCGAAGTAAAGACCATGGGGGTCTCGATCAGGAACAAGGGCCTGTAGAGGTCTTTCATAATGGCCTGTGCCTGGTCACTCGACGTCCCGATGACCACGCGGTTAGGGCGCATGAAATCTTCTATGGCCGACCCTTCTCGCAGGAATTCAGGGTTCGAAACCACATCAAAACTGCACGGGCCGGCCTGGTGCGCACGGATGATCCCTTCCACCCACTTCCCGGTCCCCACAGGAACCGTACTCTTATCCACGATCACCTTGTACCCGTTCATATATCGTCCGATATCTTTTGCCACTTCCTCTACATAGGAGAGGTTTGCAGAACCATCACCGTGCATGGGTGTCCCCACAGCGATAAAAACCACCAGGGATTTTTCAAGGGAGGACTTCATATCCGTCGTGAAATTCAATCTCCCTTCCCGGACATTCTTTTTGATCATATCTTCGAGGCCCGGCTCATAGATCGGAATCCTGCCCTGGTTGAGTGCGTCGATCTTTGTTTTGTCTTTATCAACGCATGTTACGTTCATACCAAACTCAGAAAAACAGGTCCCGGAAACCAGCCCCACATAACCGGTACCGATGATGGAAATATGCATAGCAGTTCCTCTCAAGAGACAAGCTCAGTCTTGTTTTCAAGATACCATTGTACAAACCTACTGATTCCCTCTTCAATCTTCACCTTGGGATCATAACCGAGCAGTTCCCTGGCCCGGGTGATGTCAGCAAAGGTGATGGGCACATCACCGGGTTGATCCGGCATTTTCCGGATCGTTGCATCTCTGCCGAGATTCTTCTCAATCAAAGCGATTAGATCTCTCAGTGTAATCGTAGCCTCCTCGCCGAGATTGATCACGGCATAACCGAGTGGACGGTCCAGAGCAAGAAGAATTCCTTCCGCCAGATCATCAATATACGTATAATCCCTTTTCGAACTCCCATCCCCGTACATGGGGATCGGCTCCCCAAGATCGATCATGTGCGTAAACTTGTGGATGGCCATCTCCGGTCTCTGCCTCGGCCCATAGACCGTGAAGGGCCGGACACACGTGATGTTGAGGCCGTAGAGATGATGATACGTGTAGCATAGCAGTTCGCAGGCCTTCTTGGTCGCAGCGTAGGGAGAGATGGGGTGGTCTACGGGGTCGGTTTCCGAAAACGGGACCTTTTTATTGACGCCATAAACCGACGAAGAAGAAAGAAAGACAAGGTTCTGCGGCTTGATTGACCTGGCGAACTCCAGAATATTCATGGTCCCCTTGATATTCACATCTTCATACAACAGGGGATTCTGGATCGAAGGACGAACTCCAGCCCGTGCCGCTGAGTGGATAATAACATCAATCCGGTATTTCCGGGCCAGATCTTTCATCAGATCCGGGTCACGGATATCTCCTTCCACAAGAACAAACCGGGGGTGCCCGCCGGCATCCCGGATATTCCGCCTCTTGATGGAGGGAGCGTAAAAATCATCAAAAGAGTCGAGGCAGATCACACCATCCCCGCGTGCCATGAGGCGGTCCGCCAATGTTGAACCGATAAAACCTGCTCCACCCGTCACCAGGACATTCATACAAACCGCTGCTCCACCAGATCGCAAAGAATGTGAATGACCAGAATATGCCCTTCCTGTATCCTCGGCGTATCCCTGGAGGGCACCACAAGAGAGAGGTCGGTGATTCTTGAGATCTCACCGCCATCGCCTCCGGTCAGGCCAAGAGTAAAACACCCGATCTCTTTGGCACGGTTCAAAGCGAGAATCACATTTTTTGAACGTCCGCTGGTAGAGATCCCGATGACCACATCCCCCCTAACAGCCAGGGCTTCAATCTGCCGGACAAAAACCGAATCGTACCCGTAATCGTTCCCTATGGCCGTCAGGATAGAGGTATCGGTGGTCAGGGCCACGGCAGGAAGTGCCTTTCGTTCATGCAGGAAACGACCTACGAATTCCGCGGCCAGATGCTGGGCATCCGCGGCAGATCCGCCGTTCCCCATGACCAGAACCTTGCTCCCTTTCTTTAAAGCCTGGAAGATCGCGTCTGCGCCTGCTTCTATTGTTTCCTTGACCTGTGCGTTCAGGCCCTGTACCATTTTCTCATGGGCGGCAAGGGCCTGGTCTATCCGAATCATCATCACGAAACCTCATAGCCTGAAAATATTCTTTCCGCGGACCTTCTTGAGTGCGTTCCGGGTATCCACAACCAGAGCGGCATGACGGGCCACTTCCTGATAGTCGATCCCGCTGTGATTTGTGACAATGACCACACAGTCATAGGAACCGAGCTCTGTTTTGCTCAACGGCACGGACCGGATCGGCCTGGCCCCATTTAGAGAGATGCGGGGAATAAAAGGATCGTGATAAGCAACCCTGGCCCCCTTTTCCTGGAGGAGCTTCATAATATCCAGTGCCGGGGATTCCCTAACGTCATTGATGTCCTTCTTATAGGCTATCCCCATGATAAGAATTCTGGAACCCTTCAGGCTCTTCTCGTGCTGGTTCATGGCATCCATCACCTTGAATACCACGTGATGAGGCATCTTGCTGTTGACCTCACCGGCCAGTTCGATGAACCTCGGCTCAAAACCGCTCTGCTTGGCCTTCCAGGAAAGATAAAAGGGGTCGATCGGAATACAATGGCCTCCCAGGCCCGGGCCGGGGTAGAACGGCATGAATCCGAAGGGTTTGGTCGCAGCGGCGTCTATGATCTCCCAGACATTGATCTTCATTTTGTCACACATCATGGCCAGCTCATTGACCAGTCCGATATTCACGCTCCGGAACGTGTTCTCCAAAAGCTTCACCATCTCCGCAACACGGGTGGTAGAAACCGGTACGACGGTATCGATGGCATTTGCATAGAATGCTGCAGAGAGCCGGGTGCATGCTGCGGTGACCCCTCCCACCACCTTGGGCGTGTTCCTGGTAGCGTACTTCTGGTTGCCCGGGTCAACCCTCTCCGGCGAGAAGGAAAGGAAGAAGTCTTTTCCTACCTTGAGCCCCCCCTGTTCCAGTATGGGAAGGACGAGTTCTTCAGTGGTACCGGGATAGGTGGTGCTTTCCAGGATGATCAACTGCCCCGGATGGAGGTATTCCGCAATCTTGTCCACCGCATCCACGATATAGGAGACATCCGGGTCCCGGGTCTTTCTCAAGGGTGTGGGTACGCAGATGTTGACGGTATCCAAATCTTTGAGCACCGAGAAATCCTCGGTCGCCATTAAAAGTCCCTTCTCGACGATTTCCTTCAAGGTCTTTTGCGAAACGTCCGGGATGTAGGATTTCCCAGCCTTGATACGGCGGACCTTCTCTGCATCCTTGTCGATCCCCACAACCGAATATCCGGCATGAGCAAATTCAACGGCAAGTGGAAGTCCCACGTATCCAAGACCGATAATGCCGGCCCGGATGGAACGGTCTTTGATCTTACATGCTAACGCTTTTTCCCGATGTCTGGTCGACGTCATATTCTTTCTCTTCCTTTTTTGAGGGATCGGATGTCTTTTCATTCCGGGCAACAAGCAGTAATTTCCGGACCTCCTGCTCTCGTCTGACCAATTCAGATTCTCTGTTTTTCAGCTTCTCCTGTTGAAGCATCAGAACCTGTTCACGCCTGTGAATCTCCTCCATCCGGTTGATCAGTTCGGTCCCCTTCTTATCAAGGGACTGGTTTTTGTCGATCACCCCCATCAACGCCTTTTCTGACAGGACCTGTTTATCCTCCAGGACCTTGATCCTTGCCTTGAGCATTTTGATCTCACTATCCATGGCCTCTTCAGTCCTGACGCGGCTCCGTTTTTTCTGATTGTCCTGCTCAGGATGTAGCAGGGTTCCTTCCTGAATCATATCATTGATAACTTCCCGGATCATCTTCTCGTCCGGGTCCCTCTTGTCCTCCACGAACCCGTACAGGAGCAAGGCATCACAGATAACATTGGTGATCCTGGGAATCCCCCTGGAGTATTTATGAATGACATCAAGAACCGGCTCTGGAAACGTTATGGCGGGGCCTTCACTGGCCACCTTGATTCTGTGACGTATATAGGCGGCCGTCTCTTCCCTGTTCAGAGGAGGGATATGGTAATTGACCGTAATCCGCTGCCTGAACTGTTCCAGGTTTGGAAGCTGCAGGTGTTCGCGCAGCTCGGACTGACCGACAAGGATAATTTGCAGGAGTTTGGTCTTTTCGGTCTCCAGATTGGAGAGGAGGCGGATCTCTTCCAAAAGGTCCGTACTGAGATTCTGCGCCTCATCGATGATCAGCACCACCCGTTTCCCATCCTTAAACGTATCGATCAAATGGCTGTTCAGGGTGTCGATCATCTCGGTTTTGCTCTTGCCATGAGGCTCCAGGGAAAGATCCTGAAGGATCATCTCCAGAAGCTGGCGTGACGAAACCTTGGTGTTGTAGAGCCGTGCGATCTTTATCTGGCTGTTGATCTGGTTCAGAAAGGTCCGGATCAGCGTGGTCTTGCCAGCCCCGATATCACCGGTGATACAGACAAATCCGGAGGGGTCCTGAATCCCATACTCCAGATAGGCAAACGCCCGTTTGTGGGCCTTGCTCCGGTAAAGGAACTCCGGGTCCGGTGTCAGGGAAAAAGGTTTTTCACGAAAACGATAAAATTCCTTGTACATAATATGCCTTATCCACTCTTTTGGAGATGGCTCTATTCCCAATACAGCGGAGATGCAAAGCAAAAATCTTTTTTAAGTCCTTACACCACCGTCTTTATGTGTCGTAATCATACGTCCTGCCTGCATCCGAGAGATTGTTCATCACAACACCCAGGATATTCCGTCCTTTGAGAAGGGCCAGGGCCTCGGCCAGATCGTTCCGCTGCGTACGTTCGGCCTGAACCACGAGGATGATTCCATCCATGGCCTGGGCCAGCACTGCCGGGTCAGCCGTGGAGAGAAGCGGCGTGCTGTCAAAAATAACATAGCGGTCCTTATAGCGATCTTTGACCTCGCTGATGAAATTCTTCATTTTGGTGGAACCAAAAATCTCCGTGGAGTTGGGAAGGGTCCCGCCTGCGGGCAGAAAGGTGAGTTTCTCCACGCCGGTCCGTATCAGCAGCTGCTCAAGCGGCACATTATCAAGAAGATAATGAACCAGGCCTTTCTCCGGACTAAGCCCCAGCTTTTTGTGAATGGAAGGCCTCCTGAGATCCGCATCCACAAGAAGCACGGTCTTCTGAACCTCCTGGGCAATGGCTACAGCCAGATTGATGGCCGTAGTGGTCTTGCCTTCTCCATCGATGGCGCTGGTGACCATCAGGCAGTTATCTCCATTTCCTTCGGTTCTTTGAAGTATCTGCGTGCGGAGCATCCTGAACTGTTCCGTAATATTGGAGCGCTTCCCGGTGAGGGTGACAATCCGGTTTTCTTCCATCATCTCCGGATTCACTTCCTGAAAAATGGTGCGCGTATACTGCGGAGCGGTCTCAACCGGAGTTGCAGGCGCCGCCCGATTCTCTTTGACTCCGCTTCTTGCCTGCTTTGCTTTCTCCAGCGCCTCTTCGATTTTACTCATCCGTTGAACCTCCTCAATCATCGATATCTGATCCGCATGCGAAACAGATTCCGCCATCCGGCCTATACCTTTATATCTTTATTGAATAGGGAGCTTATGCACCTCACGAAAAAGCTTGATCAGGAATATGTCGAACTTGAAAAAGAAAAATTGTACAACAACCATACCTACAACGAATGTAATCAAAGAGGAAACCAGAATAACCTTACACCGTTTCCGCTTTGTCAATATTTCATGGGGAGTAACCACTTTGGGAATCACCGCCAATACCGGCAGATTGGCAAAACCCCTGAGATCGTCCAGGCTCGAGAAGGATTGGTCCTGATATTCAGAGAGGAATCCGGCACCTGCTCCGGCCCCGATCCCCAGGATGAAACCGATAAATATAATGGCGATCCGGTTCGGTTTGTAGGGTTCTTCGGGCATCTGAGCGGGATCGATAATGGCGAACCGTTCCCCCTGCTGCCTGTTTTCCAGACTCTCCGAGATCTTTGCCTGTGTTTCCTTATTGGTCAGCGCCTGATAATTCGTCCTGGCCACGTCATAATCGCTCTGCATGGAAGCCAGGGTCTTATCCACAACCGGGGCATTGGCTACCTTCTGCTGATAGTATTCGATCAGTCGCTTATATTCTTTTTCCTGCTGTTCCAATGCCGGGATTTCGAGCCTCTTGGATTCGATCTGTGTCTGAAGATTTATATACGCTGGATTGGTGGGGTTAGAAGCATACTCCAAATCCGGTGCATTCTCAACCGCCTCAATCTTCTTTTTCAAGTCTTCAATCTCCGCCTTGATCCGTACCACATCAGGATGTTTTTCGGTATACTTTGAGGCTATAGCAGCCAGCTCACTCTCCTTGCCGGCAAGACTTTCTTTGAGTGTCTTTATTTCACCACCTGAGTTGACCTCACTCTCCAGTCTTGCAATCCGTTTTTTCAGTTCAATCATATCCGGATGATTATCCGACAGCTTGGACTGCATGGAGATCATCTGGGTTTTGTCGAGTTCAAGCTGCTCTTTGGGGGAAAGGACCCGCTGCCCGGAACTGGAAATCATGGTGGCGTCTGCATTGGTCATGACGAGCTGCCCTTTGAGGAAAACCAGGTTGGACTTCGCCATCTCCAAATCCCTGTGATTAGTCTCAAGATAACGCTCATACCTGTCGATGTTGGCGATGTTGACCTGCATCTGTTCAGGAAGCTCGTCGAGGTGCTGCTGCTTAAAATCAGAAATGTCCTTCCCTATTCTTGCAATCTCGGTCTCCATCTTTTTTAACTCATCGGAGACAAACCGGGTGGTCATGGCGCTGGCATCCACACGAACCTTGAGGTTCTCCCCGATATAGAGTGAGGCCAGTTCAGAGGTCACCGCCTGCACGGTTCTCGGATCCTTGCCTTCATAGGAAAGCTTGAAAGCCACGGTAAACGTGACCGGCTGACCGCTTTTGCTCACACCTTGAGCAGAGACAATCTCCATGGCAATGTCTTTGCGCATTTTTTCAATGATCTCTTCCCTGGTCCAGTCATCATTATATTCTGCATAAAGGTTGAACTTCCGCATAATCTCTTCCAGCTTGGTCCGGCTCATGATCCTCTGATTGATCACATTGAGTCTCTCCTCAACCTGGGAGGTCACCGTAGACTGAACATATTCCAGCGGAATCTTCTGGTCTTCAATCAGAATCAGGGTTTCCGACTTGTAAATCGCAGGCAGAATATAGGCAATCAGGGTAACAACCGTAAAGATCGAAATCGCAGGAATCAGGATGATCCATCTTCGTTTCCGAATAATCCTCCAAACATCCCGGATGTCCATGACTTTTGTCTGTTCCATGGTTCTTCATTCTCCAACTTTATGAAAATATTAAGATTTAAGATCGCAAACCTTGAGCTTAAGGAACGATAATGGTATCCCATCTCTTTAATTTCACATTCTGTTCGGTCTTCTTGCCCCGAATTACCTGTTTGTAATTGAACTTTAACTTTTCTCCATCGGCCCGAATGATAATGATGGAATCCCGGTCCGCATACGGGGTCAGCCCACCGGCCATGGCCAGGGCCTGGATCACAGTCAGATCCCCGTTGAAAGGGAGCGGGCCAGGCTTCAAGACCTCTCCCTGAACATAAATCCTGTTGCTGTTCATCTGCTCCACGACCACGGTCACCTCGACTTCCGGCATGAATTCCTTTAACCGGCTGGTAATCTCATCCTTAAGTTGCAGCACGGTCAACCCGCTTGCCTGTACATCATTGATCAGGGGGACCGAGATCTTGCCATCGGATCTGACCGTGGCTTTTATTGTAAGGGCAGCGTCTTTCCAGACCGAGACAACGAGCAGATCCTCAGGGCCGATGATATATTCTTCCTGTATGGGAGCGGCCCCTTGCACTGCCGTTTCTACCGGTGCCTCAGTTTTATGCCCGAAGATCGCACATCCCGAAGCGACAAACACTAAGCAGAAAAGAAAGCCCATAATGAATTTTTTCATAATTTCCTGCTCCTCCGCTTCAATATTAAAAGTCTGAAAATTTATCTATTTTATTCTCTTTTATCTTGTAAAGCAAGGCTTTATAGCTAACCTGCAGGATCTCGGCTGTTCTTTTTCGGTTCCAATTGGTCTGCTTCAGGATTTTCTCAATGAGTTCCTTCTCCGCCCTCTGGGATGCCTCTTTGCTTATTTCCCGAAGCGTTACATTATCATCTCTCCCCTCTAAAAGAGGATCGATGAAACTGAATTCGGAAGGCGCCTGCAACTTCCTCCCGGATTCTTGAAGCGAAACATTTTTCTGGATCTGGCTGGCTTTTTCCTCTTCTTTCAAGAGGAATTCTGTGACAATCGGTTTCTCGCTCTCGAGGACTACCACGCGTTTGATCATGTTCTCCAGTTCCCGCACATTCCCCGGCCAGTTATACTGCATGAACAGTGCTATGGTCTCTTTTGAAATCTTTTTATAGTCTTTATTGTACTTACGATTGTATTTTTGCAGAAAATGCTCGGTAAGAATCGGGATCTCTTCAATCCTCTCCCGCAAGGGCGGAACCGTAATATTGACCACATTCAACCTGAAATAAAGATCCTCCCTGAATTTCCCCTGGGCCACATCCGCTTCAAGGTCCCTGTTGGAGGCAGCGATGACCCTGGCATCCACTCGAACATCCTGCTCGCTCCCCAGAGGGGAAAACTCCCCGTCCTGAAGGACCTGCAATAATTTGGCCTGGAGAGGAAGAGGAATCTCACCGACCTCATCCAGAAAAATGGTCCCGTGGTTTGCAAATTCAAATTTTCCGGGCTTTTTCTTATGCGCTCCCGTGAAGGCGCCTCGTTCATATCCAAAGAGTTCGCTTTCCAGCAGTTCGCCGGGAAGCGCCGCACAGTTCACATTCACAAAATGACGGTCCCGCCTGCTGGAATTCATATAGATAAAGCGGGCAATCATCCCCTTCCCTGTACCGCTTTCGCCGCGGATCAAGATGGTGATATCCGTATCCGCAACCTGGTCTATAATCTCTTTTATGGCCCCCATTTTATCACTGTTCCCGAAAAGGATCTGGTTCCCATTCTGATCGCTCACCTGTTTTTTCAGTCTTTGAACCTCAGAAATCAATTCCCTTCTCTCCAAAACCTTGCTGATGGTGAATTGAAGCTCATCCGGATCAAACGGTTTGTTGAGAAAATCAGTCGCCCCAAGCTTCATCGCCCCGACTACAGTGCTCGTCTGACGGTGTCCGGAAAGCATGATTACACTGGTATCCATCTTTTCTTCTTGTATCCTTTTCAGAACTTCGAGCCCGTCCATATCCGGCATGACCACATCAAGAATCACAAGTTGAGGCTTGACCCTCTGAATGGCTTGCAGGCCATCCCTCCCGCTCGTGGCGATCTCGGCCCTGTACCCAAATTGCGTGATCAACGTCTTCAAATAGTTGCCGATCTCAACCTCATCATCAATGATAAGGATGGTCGTCTCTTCATCCATGAAATGCCTCAATTGTGATTTTTAATCTTTATTATTGATTTAGAAATCTATCTACATATCTATAGCAATTATGGTTAGTGTAGCATAAAAAACGCTTAATTGGAACACAGAATAATGACAAACAAAAGAATTCAAAAAAATGGTAAAAAAGGTGCTTTTATAGGAAAACTATTTCCATCCTAAAAAAAGAATGGGAATAAATCTTCCCTTTTTATGAAAACTTTTTCACAAAAGTGGAAAACTTTTTCCCATTCCTATGGTTGAATAACGACATTATCCGATTCACGCGGAAGCAGGAAAGAGAAACAACTCCCCTTCCCAGTCCGGCTTTCTACCCATATCCTCCCACCATGCGACTGAATGATCTTCTTGCAAATGGAAAGACCAAGCCCCGCCCCTTTTTTCTCCCCATACTGCCTTCCTACATCATTAAATTCATCGAAAACCCGGTCAATCTCATCGGCCTCGATCCCCACACCTGTATCCATGACCTGCGTGAGGATGCCGTCCGGTCTGTTTTCACACCTTACCGTAATCTTGCCTTGCGGAGGCGTAAACTTGACGGCATTGCCGATCAGATTGATCTGAGCCTGCTCCATGGCATTTGAATCAAAGGTCAGTTCAAGATCTTCATCCGGAAGCTCGACATCCAGCACAAGCCCGCTTTCCTCTATGTAATCTCTCATCTGGTCAAGAACATTCTGCAAGCTCTTCAGATAAGACCCATGCCGGAAATGGAACTCAACCGAATTCGATTCCAACCGGCAACGGTCCAATATCGAGTTCACCATCTTGATCACACGATGGCAATTCCTGCTCGACTCCCTCAATAGATGTTTCTGTTTTTCGCTCAATGGCCCGAAGGATTCGCTGAGGAGCAGTTTCTGGTAACCATTCACAATGGTAAGAGGGGTCCTTAGTTCATGGGTTGCCCCTGCCAGACAGGAGTTTTTCTTCTTGTCGAGTTCCATCAGCCGCTGATTCGACTCCTGGAACTCTTTGGCCATCTTCAAGGTCTCCCGCTGGATATCCTTGTCCCTGGACTGCTCCCGTATGGAATGAGACAATAGGTTAATGGTCCTTTTTATCAGTGTCAGGCTGATCAACGCCCCTTCTTTTTTTGCCGATTTAGCCCCCTGCACGCCGTCAGGCAGCCGATTATACCAAAAAACATGGAAAAACTGAAGGCCGGAACAGAACCTGTTAATATGCGCCATGATCTCCTGCTGTGCTTTACCGTCCAAGGCTGCATTAATCAAGACAAAGTGAAAGAGATTCTGTTCAAGACTCTTGATCGCGGGTGAACTGCCATCACAGAATTCCAATTCGTAACCCTCATCCTGGAAGATATCCCGGATGTCGGCTGAAAGCTTCAGCTCAGAATCAACAATAAGAATTCGCAAGGATTCGATCATCATTGGAGTTTATTGGACCAGATGAAAATGAAGCACTTATTTTTGAGTTATGTTAAATTCATTTAAACAAATGCCCTAATAATTGTCAATATAATTCTTTGCAATCATTGTGGAAAATCTTTTCTCCTTATCTCTGATTGCATCATTCGTCAATTTTATCCAGTCCATATTTGACTGGACTCACAATTGGAAAGATGGTACGTTTCCGCCATTATTAAGGATACTGAACAGATGAATGTAAAGAGCGTCCTGAAACAGATTGAATTCAAAGCAAAAAAAAGGCTGGGGCAGAATTTTTTACATGACGAAATGGTATTAGACGCCATCCTCTCCCACGCTGACATCCACCCCCGCGACACGGTCCTGGAGATCGGTGCGGGTTTGGGAATCTTGACAGAAGGCCTTTCCGAAACAGCCGGCAGTGTCATTTCCCTTGAGGTGGATAAAGTCCTTTATGAGTATCTGGAAACCCGTTTTAAAAATCATAAAAACGTCCATATCTTACTGCAGGACATCCTGAAATTTAACCCCGATGATCTGCCGGACCAAAACGTGAAGGTCATCGCAAACCTCCCTTATTATATTTCAACGCCGATTCTGACGCACCTCATGAAATTCATCAGAAAATTTTCTTTGATTCTGATCATGCTCCAGGAGGAACTTGCCGAACGGATCACCGCTGGACCCGGGTCAAAAAAATATGGATCCCTCAGCATCTTGACCCGTTTCTATACACAGGCGGAAATCGTGGCCCATGTTCCGAGGACTGCGTTCTATCCATCCCCTGGCGTAGACTCTGCCTTGGTCCGGCTTCAGGTTCTGGAGCAACCCTGCATCGACATATCAGACCCTGAAGGTTTCTTCAGGATCGTACGGGCAGCCTTCTCCCACCGAAGAAAGACCTTGAGAAACTCCCTTCTTGGTTCCGGGAAGATCTCCGCAGAAAAGCTCGATGCGGCATTCAGGGCCACCGGCATTTCTCCTACTCTCAGGGCGGAAACCCTCTCCATCCATGAGTTTGCAAAACTTGCTCAATTTCTGCTTTGATTCCGGATGATTATGTGATAAATTTTATTTTTTGATCACCCTGTAAATCATTGGAGTTAAAGAACCGGCAACGGTTCACCGGCTGAAAGATGACGACTCTTCATTTTACCAAGATGCAGGGAACAGGGAACGACTTTATCCTTGTGGACGGCCTTCGAGAAAGGATCGGAGCCCCGGATAAATACGCCCGTTTCCTGTGTGACCGGAGATTCGGGATTGGAGCGGATCAGGTACTGGTATTGCTGGCTTCAGAAAAAGCGGACTTTCAGATGCAGATTTTCAACGCCGACGGTTCAGAAGTGGAGATGTGCGGGAACGGCATCCGCTGTTTTGCGAAGTATCTCAGAGACCATGGATATACGACCAAGAACGTCATCCGCGTGGAGACCATGGCAGGAATCATGACGCCTGAAGTTCAGGAGAAGGAGATTTCCGTAGACATGGGTGTCCCGATCCTGTCCGGCCCGAAGATCCCCGTCAACATGGACGGAGAAATTATCTCGGAACCGATCCGCCTGGACAAGAGTGATTTCCTGATGACCTGTGTTTCCATGGGCAATCCGCATTGTGTGATCAAGGTTCCGGATGTTGACACATTCCCCGTGGAAAAGATCGGACCGATGATCGAGTCGCACCCCCTTTTCCCGAAAAGGACCAACGTTGAGTTTATCCAGGTCCTGAATGACCATGAGATCAAGATGCGGGTATGGGAAAGGGGAGCGGGAGAAACCCTTTCCTGCGGAACGGGAGCCTGTGCTTCCACCGTCGCATCGGCACTCAACCACTGGACAGGACGAAACATTCTTGTTCACCTCAAGGGAGGGGACCTCAAGGTCCAATGGAATGAAAAAGGCCGCGTGACCCTTATAGGCCCGGCCGAAGAAGTCTTTTCCGGACAGATCGAGATTTAAAAGAGGAGGGATCATGCCGCAACAATTCGAATTCTGTGCTGCCTGCGGGAAAGAGCTGTTTGAAGAGGCTCGATTTTGCACATACTGCGGGGCCGGGCGGCCTGCCGTTCCAACCTCTCCGGCAGAGGAAAGTCCCGATACGGTTTTTGAAGTCAGGAAAATCTGGGTCTGCTCGCTGGTAAAGCTTTTCTTCATGATCAGTGCCGTCATCGGCATACTCTTCGGCGTTCTTTTTGCAAGTCTCGGCATGTTCAGTATGGGAATCACGGATCTTCCGTTCCAGATGGACGGTATACACCTTTTAGGGCCCGCTCCCTGGATCGCCATCATCCTCGCCTGCGCCATCTGTTATGGGCTTATAGGATCATTCCTGGGCCTGATCGCGGGGGTTCTCTACAATATCCTGGCATGGGGTACGGGAGGTATCCTGCTAACACTCAAGAAAAAGCAAAGGAGCTGATATGTTTCAAGGTACATTACCTGCCATCATTACGCCATTTAAAAAGGATGGGGAAATAGATGAGAGTGCCCTCAGGAATCTGATACATTTTTTCATTGAAGAGAAGGTCGACGGGATCGTCCCATGCGGGACCACCGGAGAGTCGGCCACGCTGACCCACGAGGAACACAAGAAAGTCGTCCGCATCACCGTAGATGCCGCCAAAGGCAAGGTCCCGGTGCTGGCCGGAACGGGTTCCAACTCCACGGCGGAAACCATCGAGCTGACGAGGGCTGCAAAACAGGCCGGGGCGGACGGGGCCTTGCTGATCTCCCCTTATTACAATAAACCTACGCAGGAGGGGATCTACCAGCATTACAAAAAAGTGGCCGAAGAGACCTCCTTCCCCCTGATCCT
>CAKKPE010000157.1 GCA_919901565.1 bacterium | reverse complement strand
GATAACCAGTTGAATTTATTTACATAACAACCGGACAGTAGTGATAAAGAATCAAAGATCAAAATGACAGAGCAAAAATGAAAAATGAATATCCATACGGGTTCTGAGATTTGCTCTTGTCATAAACGAGTTTATTGGTGAGAGAGAAAATTTTCTTCGCGTCTTAGTGGCCGATTTGTTTTATATTTTGATTTATCATTTTGATTTTTGATTTTTGATCTTTGAGACTTTATTCATATGCCAGAGATTCACACGCTCCAGGATTTGGACCACCTATGGAAAGCCATGATCACAGGCGAGGAACGATCCGTCTGCTTCACAGGGTTACCGGGCGCATCCAGAACGCTGGTCCTTACCCAGCTTCAGGAGACCCTATCCCACCCCCTTCTGATCATCACCTCTACGCCGTCAGAAGCCGAAAAAGTTTTCAAGGATTTAAATTTTTTCTTCCGGGGTGCCGAGGCAGCACAAAAAGAGATTCCGGACCTGTGCCTCTTTCCCCAATGGGAGGTCCTTCCTTATGACGACAAGAGCCCCCACCCCGAGATCGTAAAGAACCGGCTGAGCGTGCTTTCCCGACTTGTCCGCGGCGAACGCCTCATGGTCATCACGACCATACGGGCGGTGCTTCAGCGCATCCTGCCCGGAGAGGTTCTGCAGAGGGGATCTTTGGATGTTCGTACAGGCAGTGTCCTCGATCCGGATACATTCACGGACAAAATCAGCCGTTGCGGCTACCGGAGAACAGACCTGGTCGATATGCCGGGCACATTCAGCCGCCGCGGCGGGATCCTGGACATCTTTCCCCCCAACCAACCCTGCCCCTTCCGCATTGAGTTCTTCGGCGACGAGATCGAATCGATCCGGGTCTTTTCTCCCAAAGACCAGCGGTCCTTTGATACGGTCCCCGGCATGCAGACGATCCTCTCCCGGGAGATCCTGTTGGACACGACGGCCATAGACCATTTCAAAAAACATGCAGGCGCCGATGAACACCCCCTCACGGCCTTGCTGGACCAGATGGAAGCCCCGGAGGGTGCGGAATTCTATGCGCCCCTGTTTCACCCGAATATGGAGACCCTCTTTGATTATATGCCTGAGCAGACCATCGTGGTCCTGGACCAGACCGAAGAGATTCAAGACCATGCCGAATCTTTCGGCAAAGAGATCGAGGAGCGGCACGCCCTGGCCCGATGCCAGGATCGATTGCCCTGCAAGATCGCCGAACTCTACATGGACATCGGAGAGCTGTATAAAAAAATAAAGGATCGAAGATCCATAAGTTTCGCCTTGCTCCCCCGCGAAGGGGAAAAAGAGATCCGCTTCAATACCGAATCCACTGGAAGTCTTGTGGTTCCGGGAAAGAGCCGTATCAGCTCCCTCTGCGAAGCCGTACGGAAGATAAGGACCGAGTCAAGAATCTGCATCGCCGTCCGCACACCGGGACAGGCAAACCGGATCATGGAGCTCCTTTCCAAAGAGGAGGAGATCCCCTGTGCCCGACACAACCGATGTGCGGACCTTCCGGATGAGAAAGGGATTGTCGGAATCGTCGTCGGCTCTCTTTCTGCAGGGTTCCGTTTCCCGCTCTTCGGCCTGGTCTGCATCACCGATGATGAGATCTTCGGGGTCAAAAGGGTGCACAGGCCTTCCAGGCTCCTTCGCGAAGGACCGTTCCTGAGCAACCTCTCCGAACTCAGGGAGGGAAATCTGGTTGTGCATCTGGATCACGGGATCGGACGGTACCGGGGGTTGAGGGAGGTCCGTTTAGAGGGGATGGATTGTGATCTGATCCTGATTGAATATGCGGGGGGGGATCTCCTCTATGTACCGCCGGAGAAGATCCGCCTCCTACAGAAATATTCCGGAAGCGAAGGACACTCGGTCCGGGTGGACCGCCTTGGCGGGACCGGATGGGATAAGCTCAAACAGAAAGTCAAGAAATCCATTGAAGAGATGTCCCGCGAGCTTATCGAGCTTTACGCACAGCGGAAAGTCGCCCAGGGAATCGCCTTTTCACCTCCTGACCCTATATTTCGCGAATTCGAAGAGACCTTCGAATACGAAGAGACCCCGGACCAGCGGCGAGCCATCGAGGAGGTTCTGGAAGACATGCAGAAACCCACACCCATGGACAGGCTGGTCTGCGGCGACGTGGGATTCGGAAAAACCGAAGTAGCCATCCGGGCCGCCTTCAAGGCCGTGCTCGACGGCAGGCAGGTGGCCGTCCTGGTCCCCACCACGCTCCTGGCCCAGCAGCACTATGACTCATTTACCCGGAGGTTCAGCGCTTTCCCGGTCAAGGTGGAGATGCTGAGCCGGTTCAGGCCAAGAAAAGAGCAAAAAAATATCCTTGAAAAACTCCGTCTTGGGCAGGTGGACATCCTGATCGGGACGCATCGCCTTCTCTCCAGGGATGTCCTCTTCAAGGACCTGGGTCTCACGGTCATCGACGAGGAACAACGCTTCGGTGTCCGCCACAAGGAGAAACTCAAACAGTTCCGCAAGGAAGTGGACGTATTGACCCTTACCGCCACGCCCATCCCGAGGACCCTGGAGATGGCTTTTCTGGGAATACGGGACATCAGCATCATCAATACCCCGCCTGATAACCGGCTCTCCATCTATACCAAGGTCGCCCGCTTTTCTGAAGAGATCATCCGGGAGGCTGTTCTTCGGGAACTGGACCGGGACGGGCAGGTTTTTTTCGTTCACAACCGGGTCCACGATATTCACAGAATGGCCGACCACATACATAGGATCGTCCCCGAATCCAGGATCGATGTAGCCCACGGACAGATGCAGGAAAACCGGCTCAAAGAGGTCATGGACCGGTTCCTGGACAAAAAGATCGACCTGCTGGTTACCACCAGTATTATCCAGTCCGGACTGGATATCCCCAATGCCAATACCATGATCATCCACCGCCCCGAGGAGTTCGGTCTCGGACAGCTCTACCAGCTCAGGGGAAGGATCGGCAGAATGGATCACCGGGCGTATGCATACCTTCTCACCCGTTCAGAAAAATCAATGAGTGAGGAGGCGCGCCGGCGTTTGCAGGTTATTCAGGAGCTCACCGAACTCGGCTCCGGCTTCCAGCTTGCCGCACGAGACCTTGATATCCGGGGCTCAGGTAATCTCCTCGGTCCCCAGCAGTCCGGATTTATCGCTGCAATGGGTTTTGATCTCTATATGCAGCTTGTTGATGAGGTCGCCGCCGAGCAGAAAGGGGAAAAAAGGGCCGCGCCGATCGAGCCCTCCATCCAGATGAGGACAGCGGCCAAAATTCCCAAAAGTTATATCCGGGAAGACCGGCTCCGCCTTGACCTTTACCAGAGGCTCGCCCGGATGGACGACCATCCAGACCTGGCCGGTATCATGGATGAAATCCGTGACCGGTTCGGCCCCCATCCCATGGAAATGGAAAACCTTTTCCGGATTATCGAATTGAGAATCCTGGCACGCCGCCTTTGCATAAGCGAAATCGTGGAGCAAGACAAAAGAATCCTGTTCACCTTTGACAAGGAGACCCCGGTTCAACAGGAGAGTATCCTGCAGATCATCCGGAACGCGGCGGTCCGGATCCGCCCGGTTTCTGAATTCCAGCTGGAACTGCTCAAGCCCGAAGGGAACATCGAGGAGCCGTGCTCCCTGGCCAAAAACCTCTTGCAGGAACTTATCTGATGTGATAGCTCTGTATACCATGCTGTGGGAATTCTCTCATAACACGCGCCCGGCTTTTTTTGCGGCCCTTTGCCTTGCCGGGCTGTTTATCCTCTGCCCCGGCTGCTCAGAGAAGAAGGCGGATGTTGAAGAACCGGCCGCGGCCATGGTCAATGGAGAACCGATCCTCAAGAAGGACCTGGAAAAAGAGATCCTTCGAATAGACAAGACCCTATCGGTACGCCCTTCTCAAGATGAATCAAGAAGGTTTTCACAAAGGTTCCTTGACCAGATGATCCGCAAGCGGCTTCTTCTTCAGGAAGCCAAAAAAAGCGGCATCGAATTAATTCCAGAGCAGATCAGGAAGGCGGTTTCCGAACAAAAAGGGGATATCTCCAAAGAGGATTTTGAAAAGATGCTAAAAGAGGCGGGAATCACCTATCAGGAATGGGTGGACCGGATCACGGATGACCGCAGGATCGAGATGTTGATCCACCGGGTCATCGATCCCGGGATACAGATCACCGAGGAGGAGCTGACCGCCTATTATCAGAATCACCCTGAAGAGTTTGATCTGCCTGAACGTGTCAAGGCACGCCAAATCGTTCTTCCCGGCCAGAAAGATGCAGAAAAGGCCCGGGAACGCCTGGTCCATGGTGGGGAAGAATTCGGCCTGGTGGCCCATGAGGTCTCGCTCAGCCCGGATGCGGCCCGCGGCGGCGATATCGGTATCTTTTCCCGGGGGCAGATGCCCCCTGATTTCGACAAGGCCTGTTTTGCCCTGCAGGTCGGTGAGATCAGTCCGGTCGTCAAAACACCGTACGGATATCATATCTTCCTTGTAGAGGAGCGCCTTGCTGCAGGGAAAATTGCATTCAAAGAGGCCAGGAAAGATATCTACAATAAACTTTTTTCTGAAAAACGCGAGCAGGCCTTTCTGGCGTACCAGAAGGATCTCTGGAACCGTTCGGAGATCACCCTGCTCAATCTCAAGAGGTGATCATCATGCAGCGTATTCTCCTTTCCATGCTTATTTTCTTTGCTTGCCTGGCCTCGGCCCATGCCGTGGTCCTTGACCGGGTCGTGGCCCTGGTCAACGATGATGTCATCACCCTGAGTGAATTGAAGAGTCTTGAGATCTCGGTCTTAAAAAGTACTGTGGAAAAACCTGGAAAGGAAGAGAGCACGGTCGACAGGGATAGCCTCCTCGACGACATGATCGACAAGAAGATCAAGCTTCAGAAGGCCGAAGAGATCAACATCAAGGTCTCCGATGAAGAGGTCCGGTCGGCTATTCAGCAGATCCTTTCCAGGAACAAAATCACGGAAGAGGCCCTCAAGGAGAAACTGCACACCGAAGGCTTTACATGGGATGAATACACCAAAGAGATCAGGGAACAGATGATCCTCTCCTCGCTGGTCAACCAGGAGGTCAGATCCAAGATCTTCATCATGCCCGGGGATATCGAGAAATATTACCAGGAGCATATGGACGAATTTTCCATGGGTGAAAAGAAACATCTCCTTAGTATTTTTCTCTCTGTTCCTGAAAAGGCCGGAGAGGACGAGATTCAGGCCAGGAACCGGTTGGCTGATGAACTACGGCAGCGGGCCCTCAGCGGTGAGCCGTTCCGCGACATAGCGGTACAGTATTCAGACGGCCGCGAGGCAAAAGAGGGGGGCGACCTCGGGTATCTTTCCCAGGATGACCTCAGGAGCGAAATGAGTACGGCGGTCGCCGCTATGAAGCCGGGCGATGTGAGCCCCGTGATCCGGATCGGCGAAGGGTTCGTCCTTCTGAAGGTCGAGGATGTGCATGCAGACTCACATACATCCTTTGAGGAGGTTAAAGACAAGATCCAGGATGAACTTTATCAGGAAAAGCTCAAACAACGCTACGATGCATGGCTCAAGGAACTGAAGAGCAAGGCATTTATCGATAAAAAACCGGCCCCGCCTGAAGACCAGACCGGGGAATAGGCCTCTTCTGCCTCAATAACGCTCTTTCTTGTTTAAGTTGAACGACGCAGAAATTGGAAATCAAAGGTTTTTTTGCATGCCTTATGAATCAAAGATCAAAGATAAAAAATCAAAATGACAAATCAAAATAAAAAAATTGTTAAACCTATTTTAGAAAGCCTGCCCTGGATTCAAGGCATGAGTTCCCAAATGGGCAAGATTCCCAAACACCAGATTACAAACGACTCTACAGATTTTCCCCTTCTATCGTACGTCAATAAACTCGATTCTTTAAAGATCCAAGCTCAGAACCCGTATTGATATTCATTTTTTATTTTTACTCTGCCATTTTGATCTTTGATTCTTTATCTTTAAATTTATATGGCCGTTCAATTCTCTTGAGAGAAAACCCTAAAAAATCCCTGCAAGATTCCGGACCCCGGCAGGGCCATTCCCGAAAACCGCTTCCCAAACTTCCCGGCTCTCCATGCAGAGGTAAACCGGGACCTCGGGGCCGTGCGTCCGGATCCGTCGAACCATCTCTCTGTATCCCTGCACACGGATAGGCCGGATGTACCGGAGCTTATTGTCCGGACAGGGGACCATCTCGCCGGCCATGAGACGGCTTTGAGGAAACCGCGTCCCGATGATCCGCTTCAATGACTGCGGAAATCGGAGTCCTCCCAGACTGACCCAGGAGACCGACTCAACCGATATGGATGAGAAGACCTGATCCACCAGATCCAGATAGGATGTTTCCCAGCCTAAATCGAACAGGATGGGATCAAAGTGAAAGGCGATCCGGTATCCTGCGGCTATGCACCGCCTGGCAGCAGAGAGGCGATCCTTCAGGCTGGCAGAACCTTCTTCATGAGACTCGATCAGATGGTCCGGATTGACCGACCAGGCAACCACGGTCCGGCCGTGATGCGGCAGATCAAGCAGATCCTCCACATGGTCGGTCTTGGTCTTGAGTTCCAGGACGGCACGATCCTGCCTGCCAAAAAACGTGACCAGTTCCCTAGAAAACCCCGTGATAGGGTCCAGGGCCAGGCTGTCGGTCAGCTCTCCGGTTCCGATCCGGAGATCCCGGCCCTGAGATTTTGCCAGCCATTCTTTTAGCTGTGCAAACATAGCGTCTGTATTGGCGAAAATGCGGAGCGCCGGGTTGTTGAAAAGATACTCCTGCAGGATACAGTAGCTGCAGTCCAGCGGACAACCGGTAGCCGCATTGAGGACCAGATAGTTGCAACAGACAAACCCCTGTGTCCCAGGGCATTTCTTGAGAAACGCTCCTGAGTATTTGGAGATGATCAGGCATTTTTTCCCCTCGGACACTGGGTCGGCCTCTCTGCCCAGAGCACGAATGGCCGGATCGAGATCATCACAGATCTCAACCGGCAGTCCAGGGAGCCTCTCCAGAATCCGCCGGGTCATGGCAAGCCCTTCGCACCCTTTCTCCACCACAATCCTTTCGGGCCGGTACGCCTGCATTCACCTCTCCTCCTTCTGCTGAAGAAGAGACAAGACCTGTCCGATTTCACCCTGTCTGGACAAAGCAGCGAGCCTTTCCGCCTTGTCCCGGAGTTCCCCTGCCGACCTGAAGGAAAAGGAGACATCAAGGCCGATCCCTTCAAGATAAGGAGGAGGCTCAATCGTTACACCTGGAACACGGCCTCCCTTTGCCAGCAATTCGGAGATCCTCTGTGTCCGTTCCCAGAGCCCTGGATACCTCATCCGGATGAGTCCCCTTTTCAACCGGTCTTTCTTCTGCGTGGAGGTGAACCCGGGCGCCTGCAACACATTCCGGAGCTCTCTCTTCATAAGAACATCCGCAATCTTCATCCGGTCGCGCAGGGCGATCTCTTCCAATAATTCGACAACCTCATTCAGGGTATTGCCACCCATCTGTACCGTTCTGAGAAATCCGCATAAGGCATCCTGGTCAGCGGGAGACCATGCGGCCATCCTCGATCCGACCTTGACCGGGATGCCGTGTACAATCAGGTATCTCCTGAGTTCATGATTTAATCGGGCGAGGCCTGAGTACTGGTACAAAACCTGCCTGGCCGGTTCCAGCCCGAGCAGAGGCATGAGTTCAAGGAGTTCCTGTTCCCCTGCACCGAAGTCAGCCGTCAGCCGGTGCAGGACCAGTGACTTCTCCATGTGGTTAAGCGCCCGAATGGCCGCATTCTCCCGGATGTTCCAGAGAAAAAGCGACTTGTCACCGACCCCCTGCCCCGTGATTCTGGCCGTGACCGCATTGAGACCGGCGGCCTTTGCAGCGGGGATGCGCCGGCCCCCTGAGACAATCCGGAAAAGTCGGTCCTGCCTGGACTCAAGGACCACGGGGATAAAAAGCCCTGCATCACGCACCGATGCCGTGAGATGCTCATCCACGTCCTGCGGATAGGCCACGGCAAAGATCTTGTCCTGCAGGTCGATCCTCTCTATGGGGATCTGCTCAAATCCTGAATCAATCTGAATGATATCCATTCCAACTTCCCCGGTTTGACATCCCTGATCTTTTCCCGTATGCTTTCCTGCGCACTGCGCAATTCTCTCAGATCCATGTTTCTTTGACAAGGAAATTTGAATGACCGACTTGCAGAAGGCCAAGCTTCCCGAAAACATCATCCTCGCTCCCACCGAGCCCATCTATGCCGTTCTCCGCAGGACCGGGGGCGTAACCGGCAGGGACCGGCGTCTCGGTCTCTTCCGTCATGTTCTGATCCCGGCCTGCGGGAACCGGGCTGCTTTGGCCGGTCCGGCGCTCGGCGCACCAGCGGCCGCTCTTCTCGTGGAACACCTGGCCTCCTCGGGCGTGAAACGCATGCTTTTGCTCGGCGTATGCGGATCCCTTGTCCCGGATCTCAGGATCGGAGACCTCTTCATCCCAACAGGGGGGATCAGTGAGGAGGGGACATCCAGGCTTTATGGAGAAGGGGAAATCCCGCCGCCGGATCCCTCGCTCTTAAACCGGATACTGAAGGCATGTCATGAGGAGGGGGCGAGTCCGCGGCAGGGCTTGATCTGGACCACGGACGCCCCGCACAGGGAGACCCCTGACAAAATTGCCCGGTTCCGCGGGCAGGAGGCCCTGGCCGTAGATATGGAGTTTACGGCCCTTTCGGCCGTAGCCGGGTTTCACAGGATCCAATTCGCCGCCCTGATGGTGGTTTCGGATGAAAACTTCATGAAAACACATCAATCAGGGTTTATGCAAAAAAAATTTCAAGGCGCCCTGAATACTTCCGCTAAAATAACCACTGCTGTTTTCCTTTAAAAATACAACATGGAAAGTGACTATGCATCACTGGTCCTTATAGACAACGGCCCCCTGGACCAGGACGGAAGAACCGGATTAGAAAGCAAATTTTTTCAGACTCCGCACACCTCTGCCGCACGTTAAGAAGGATGTACGGCATAACCCTTTCCGGCCTGGTGAAAAATAGCCAATTCGTTCAAGTCATCTCCTGCTTTTCCTGATATGCTCTAAAATAGACGCGCAGGCGAAAGGCGGCTGGCCGTTGAGAAAAGCTGTACGGCTGTCCCGACTGGTAGAGGAAGAAGTAATCAGATAAGAGGAGCATGAACAGGGATGGATTCATCGGCATGCGCCTGAAAACAAGAGAAACAAGACAGGAAACCACAGAGGGCACGGAGGAGTGCTCTGTGTTTAATTTTTAACATTATGCCCGAAACCATGAGGAGGTGACCCATGAATGCTGGTATGAAAGTAAACGATCGAGTGGTTGATCAGGCCGAACTGCGGGTCCATCAGTTTCTTATGATCACATTGTTTCTGACCGCATTTGTTCTGGACCGGTGGGAACTGGTTGCGGTGCAGACCGTGATTTTTGCCTTCACGTTTATGGACCCTGGATTCAGCCCGTACATCGCCTTGTACCGTTACGTCCTTCTGCCGGCCGGACTCATTCGTCCGGATCGCCGGCTGGACAATCCGGAGCCGCACCGTTTCGCAACCCTGATCGGTTTTCTCGTATCGTTGTCGGCTACGGTTCTACTGGCAGCAGGATACGCGTCTATTGGTTGGGGTTTAGTGTGGCTGATCGTGGTTCTGGCCGGCATTGCATTTGCCGGCTGGTGCTCCGCGTGTTTTATTTATTATATGCTCAATCGACTTGGTCTGAAAGGTTTCTTTAAAAATGCGCCCATAGGCGGAGCGTTTCCCGGGTTGCGGCCGCCAAAATCAAACGTTTAGACTCGCGGCAGATCGAGAAATGATATGTACGAACGACTGGCAATCACACTATTCGTCCTGATCATTGCAGCAACAGGGATGTGGCTCATACGGCGCAGGAGGATACAGCGTGCGCAAACCGTGATACAACATTTGGGAATAACTCCCGGCATACCCGCTATCGTGTACTTCTGGTCCCCAGGCTGCCACCAATGCCGAACCGCACAGAAACCGGTCCTTGAACGCATGGTGGAAGAACACGGCGAAGAACACCTGCAGGTTATTTCCTATAATGTGGACGAGTCTTTGGATCTTGCGAAAGCATGGGGCGTGATGACGGTCCCAACGACCTTCATTGTGGATCAGAACGGCGAAGTATTATTCGCCAACAATGGATTGGCCACAGATGGGATGCTTCACCGCCAACTGAACCTTTAAAGGAAAGTTCAATGAACTGCTGTTTGACAAAGAAAACTGCGATCACTCAGTCGCGGAGGACAACATGGCGCAAAAAATCATCGTGCCGTTGGAAGTCGACCAGGTCAAAATCACGACCGTCATGGACAACAACATTGATGTGCTGATGGCCGGCACCGAAGTCGCCCGGCGCTTCCCCCTCGGTCCGCATCCGTTTGAGCGCACTCAGCCAATGGCCGAACATGGCTTCTCAGCGCTGCTTAATGTCAGGCAGGGTGAGAAACAGGGAACGGTCCTGTTTGATACGGGCGTCAGCCGGACCGGGATTCTGTACAACATGGATGTGCTGGGCCTCAACGCGGCGGATATTCAAGCCATCGTCCTCAGTCACGGCCATGCCGACCATGCAATGGGATTACCCGCGCTGATAGACCGGCTGGGCACGCGGCATCTGCCATTGGTGCTGCACCCCGATGCCTTCCTGGAACGCAAGCTGGTACTGCCGAACGGTTCAGAAGTCAACATCCCCCCGCCCCGAAAAGCAGACTTTCGAAGTGAAAACATCGAAATCATAGAAAAGGTCGGCCCCTCGATGCTGGTGGACGGCATGGTGCTCGTCTCCGGAGAGGTCGCCCGCACGACCGACTTCGAGAAGGGATTTCCCCTCCACTATGCCAAACGTCACGACGTTTGGGAGCCTGACCCGCTGATCATGGATGATCAGTGCGTGATCGTCAACGTGCGAAGCAAAGGATTGGTCGTCGTGACGGGGTGTGGTCACTCCGGGATCATCAACATCATTCGTCATGCGCAGGCGATCACAGGGATTGAAAAAGTCTATGCAGTCATCGGAGGCTTTCACCTGACCGGCGGCTTGTTTGAACCCATCATTCCAGCCACCGTCGCCGCTTTGCAGAAAATCGGCCCGCGCTACCTTGTGCCTGGCCACTGCACCGGTTGGTCGGCTGTCCACCAGATCGCTCGCGCGATGCCGGACGCTTTCATCGCCAACAGTGTCGGCACAACCTATGTGTTTTAGCCGGGAGGCTTATGCGCCACCTCATCTCCAGCCCATAATATAATAGGGTCGGCGGGGACCAGCGCCATTCCCTGCAGGCCATGCGGGCACAATAAAATCCTCATTCATATGGTCACAGCAGGGTGGCCCAAAGGCTGATCATGGAGAAACCTCTTCGACTTCAGCCGGAACGCCCGTCTTCCTTCCCATTTTGATCTTTTTTCTTCAGATCTTTTTTCCCGGTCTTTTTCTCTTTTGCCAAATAGGCCTCTGACGGTCTCCATTCAAAATAGGCGTGCTTTCTTGTGAGCCCAAGCAACCAGCCCCATACCTTTTTCACTACCAGCATGGCTACAATGGCAATCGAAGCGATGGGTAGAAAGGCAATATAGATCAGCCCGAGAATCGGTGCCAGCATCAACATGATAACGGATGAAATCCGTAAGAATCGGGTTTTCCTATCCTGGGGAAGCGTCCCCTCTGCAGTCAGATCCACCCGGCTACCGTTAATCAGGTCCCAGTACGTGCCTTTCCCGCCCTTGTCTCCTCCACGGTATACGAACATCTTAACTCAGCCCCTTCCCCAATGTGAAACCATGAACGCCGCGCGACAACTCTGATCTTTTCCCTCCACCAGGACAAAGAAGTATTGAGTATGCCCATTCCTGAACTCACAGCACCTTCCTAAATGGGGATACCCTAAAAATACGGTTATAATATAGCCTAAGAACATCAATTTGTCCAGTAGTATATAATTATAACTATAAGTAATTCTTATCAATATAAGTTTGGTTTCTTTTCCGCTTCTGAATCAGGATGGGTGATGGCGTAATTAGCACTTAGGTACCCCCCCGGCTCTGCCGGGGGACTCCCAGAGTTGACAATTCCGAGAGTATGCAGTTAACCGAAATGCTTTACCCCCTCACCCTTACCTCTCCCACAAGGGGCGAGGGAACTGCCAGTGGGCTTCCCCTCCCTTGATGGGAGGGGATGGAGGGGAGGGTGTTTTTCATTCCTTGGGATGGTATCTCTAAATTATATACGGTGTCCCCACAATTTTGGAAAGAGCGTTGTCAAGATGAAAGATTTGACCCTCTGACCTCTGACTCTGAACCCTTGTCAAGATGAAAGATTTGACCCTCTGACCTCTGAGAACCCTTGTCAAGATGAAAGATTTGACCCTCTGACCTCTGTTTGACCCTCTGACCTCTGATTTGACACTCTGACCTCTGAATGAAAGATTTGACACTCTGACCTCTGAACCCTCTGACCTCTGAAATAATAAGTTGAAAAAGTCAAGAACGTCCCTAAAGTTCTCCCGCTACTTTCTTTTCACCCAAATAGCTCTGCCCTCTTGATAGTGTTCCAAGAATCCTTCTTCTTCCAGAAGCGGAAGCACATAACTCAGGATTTGCGGAGACCTCTGCCTTTGCTGAAGCATTTGTCCCAAGGAATTCCGAGAGGGATCATCACGACATGCACCCATTGCAATGCTTCCCGCCTGCTCAATCTTGTCTCTAATCAAAATAATGTCATCGGTTGCAATGTTCTTAGTATTTCCGGTTGGCTCCCCGTCTTTAAAGAAGAAGATTTCCAAGCCTGCATTGAGTTCTCCTGTGTAAACAAAAGGCCGTCCTCGAAACGTGGTTGCTCTTATGAAATTTGGCATTTCCCTATCCCCCTTCCTTTATATGGATACACCGGTAAAATTATTGAAGAAGAGAAAAGTGTAAAGCTCTTATTTTTATTATACCACATGATTTTAAACAACCATTAACATATTGAAAATATAAGAGAATCGTATTTCACTTTTTTTAAGAATTAAAATTACTGCATTTGCATAAGAAAGCCCCATCTCTCTACGAGTCATCGACCGAAGAGACAGAGCCTTGGACCACAGGTCTTTTCGACCATGTTATACTTCTTTAATTATGAAACAGGTATGGCGTCACCCGAATTAATCGAAAGTTATGCGGCTTGTTCAAATGGCCACCGGTGTCAAAGTGAAAATACGACTGTAGCGACCCGCTGATTTCAGATCACCTCGCCGTAAAGCTTCTCGCACGTCATCCAGTTTATATGCATCTTCAAGTGACAAATATGGCGACCATTCGTCGTCCGTCTCCACCAACTCAACGTCAACTTCCGCCACATACTTGCCTTCATGTACCAGTTTTGTGCGTCGTTTTTTCCTCATGTCCGTCTCCTCGTGAAATCGTCTGTCCACACATCGGGGTTAGGCCGATATGCGGTGACAAGGACCGCGGGGCTCTCATGCCCCTTTGGAATACCCCAGACTACGTGTATCGGCTGCCCGTCCCGATCCTTCTGCAATACCAAAACGCATGGACCCTTCGGATAATCCGGATAATCTTCCACCACAAACCCGTCATATACTCCTGCCATCACTTCTCGGGCGGACAGACTGTCTGCCGCCAGTTCATCATAGCCATGCTCTGATATGCGGACTGAACCTTCTCGGATAAGTGCGCAAACCGTATTAAACGTCTTGCTCAAATCGGCTCCTTATGCCCAAACGTTCTGTACCACCGTTTTTGCACTATCGCATGGGGCTTGCGGCTGGTCAATTCTCGTATAAAGTCCTTTCCCCTCCATGATTGTCCGGTGTTCGCTTCCAACATAACCGAAGTATAGTTCACAAGACTAATTTTTTCAAGAGTTTTGTGTCTGGATTCAGGGAAGGTTTCTGTCTGTAAGGCCAGTCATTGTGCGAATTCTGGGGACACCATACCTAATTCAGCAAGATCGCATGCATTTCTAAATTATGAAACAGGTATGGCGTCACCCAAATTAATGCCGGAAGAGGCAGAGCCATGGACCACAGGTGTTTCTGACCATACTACATATCTTTCCGGATCCGATCCAGGCAGCGGTACTGAAGGGACTCGGCCAGATGTTCGAGGCGGATCTCTTCGTCTCCTGCGAGGTCCGCGATGGTTCGGGCGACCTTGAGGATCTTGTGGTAGGCCCTGGCCGAAAAGCCGAGATCCGACATGGCCCGTTTTAAGAGTTCCTGGGATTCGGCATTGAGTCGGCAGTGCTCTTCGATCATCTGCGTGTTCATCTCTGCGCTGCAGGAGATTCCCTTTTCCTGATAGCGCTCCCTCTGGGTTTTTCTTGCCAGGTTTATCCTCTGGCGGATCACAGCGGATTTTTCACCGTCCCGTTCACCGGAGAGTTCCTGATACTGGACCGCCGGGACCTCGATCTGGATGTCGATCCTGTCCATGAGCGGGCCGGAGATCCTGCTCCGATAGCGTTCAATCTGGACCGGGCTGCATCGGCACGGGTGGTAGATATCCCCGAAAAAACCGCACGGGCAGGGGTTCATGGAGGCCGCGAGCATGAAGCGGGCCGGATAGGTGAGTGACCCCACGGCCCTTGAGATGGTCACACAGCCGTCCTCCATGGGCTGACGCAGCGCCTCCAGGACATTCTTTTTGAATTCGGGGAACTCGTCCAGGAAGAGGATCCCATGATGGGCAAGGCTCACCTCTCCTGGTTTGGGGAAGGTGCCGCCGCCGATCATCCCGGCATCGGAGATGGTGTGATGGGGGGATCGGAAAGGGCGCCTGGTCACGATGGTTTCCCGGTGGCTGAGGAACCCGGCCACGCTGTAGATCTTGGTGCAGTCCAGGGATTCCGGGAGGGTCATATCCGGCAGGATAGAGGGGAGCCGCTTCGAGAGCATTGTCTTCCCGGACCCCGGCGGTCCGATCATGAGGATGTTGTGCCCTCCGGCGCAGGCCACCTCCAGGGCGCGCTTGGCGTGTTCCTGCCCCCGGACGTCGGAGTAGTCAAACGCATAGTCCGTCTTTTCCTGGAGGAGGGTGTAGACATCCGAAACCTGGGGCGTGATGCTGATCTCCCGGTTGATCAGGGATAGGGCCTGGGCCAGTGAGGTCACCGGAAAGATATCGATTCCGCTGACGATGGCAGCCTCCGGGGCATTCTTGTGAGGGAGGATCATGGCCCGGAATCCGGCCTCTTTGGCCCTGATGGCCATGGGGAGTGCCCCGCGGATCGGTTTGACCCTTCCGTTCAGGGAGAGCTCGCCCACAATCATGTAGTCTTTCAGGGGCGCCTCCTGGATGATCCCCTGCTTGGCCAGGATCCCCACGGCTATCGGGAGATCGAAAGCACAGCCTTCCTTTTTCAGGTCTGCCGGGGCCAGGTTGATGGTGATCCTGTGGGAAGGGAATTTCTGTGCCGAGTTTTTGATGGCCGAGCGGACCCGCTCCTTGCTCTCCTTGACCGCGGCATCGGGGAGCCCGACCACCGAGAATGAAGGGAGGCCCATGGCCAGATCCACCTCGACTTCCACGACCGTGGCATCAAGCCCGACCACGCTGCTACTGAAGACTTTGGCAATCATAAGAAAAATAAAAGATAAAAAATCAAAGGTCAAAAATACAAATCAAAAAGTAAAGATTACCTCTTACCCTTCAAAGTCAGGATACTGGAAGCGATTATGTTGGACATTTCTTTGGTTTCCATTAATAGTTTGTTACTTCTGTCTTTACTCGTCTTATTGGAATCTCTAAGTAATCCCAACCAGAATTTGGTCTCATTGGCTGACTTTAAGGCATATTGAAAAAAGTTAATATAATCTTTTCTGGAACTGGCTGAATTAGCCTCGACAATATTCGCTCCAATACTGGTAGCACTGCGAAGGAGTTGACTCCCAATGATTTCACATGTTTTATCTTTAGGCAATGCTTCGATAAACTTGATGATATCAAGTGCAAACGTGTAAATTCTTCTTTTAAATTCATTTTTGAATTCTAATTTGTCATTTTGCATCTTGATATTTAATTTTTGATTTATAGTTGTTTCCACTTCAAGAAAGGAAAATCAAGGCAGGCCATTA
>CAKKPE010000156.1:14695-27098 GCA_919901565.1 bacterium | reverse complement strand
GACGCTATAAGTCAATAATATTATGCTGCATTAATTATGACGCTGTGTATAATATCAAGGTTTTGCAAGAAGGTTTGTATCGTCGGTGCAAGTAATAATTCACAGGAGGCATAACATGAAAAAGATATTGTCAATAAGCGTGGTGGTTCTGATGTTGACCGCAACCTACAGCTTTGCCCAGACGGACAGCGGCATTAAGGACGAGATGAAGGGGGAAATGAAGCAGCAGGGCATGAAGATGGATGAAGGGATGATGAAACAGATGATGGAGAAATGCCAGCCGATGATGAAGCAAATGATGGGTGACAAGAAGGAAATGATGCAGATGATGATGGAAATGATGAATATGCAGGAAAAGATGATAAAGGGGCCTAAGGCTGCCGAGAAAAAGCAGATGATGAAGGACATTGCACAAATGAAAGAAAATATGCAGAAGAAGATGTCGATGCCTATGGATATGAAGTGTATGGATGATCCGCATAAACATTAGGTAACAGGAGGTTATTATGAGCTATTATTATAGTAAGACATTGAATCTGTCCTTTGATAAGGCGATTGCCGGAGTGACGGAAGAACTCAAAAAGGAAGGATTAGGTATCTTGACTGACATAGACGTGAAGGCCGCGTTGAAGAAGAAACTCGATGTCGATTTCAGAAAATATAGGATTCTCGGAGCCTGCAACCCGCCTTTTGCATACAAGGCATTGCAGGCATAGGATAAGATCGGTACCATGCTTCCCTGCAACGTAATTGTGCAAGAGATTTCAGACGGGCAGGTTGAGGTCGCGGCCATCGACCCTTTGGCTTCCATGCAGGCCGTCGAAAATCCTGCGTTAAAGGAGATTGCTGCCGAAATCAGCAATAAGCTGAAAACAGTTATCGACAGAGCATAAAAAACATGATGGGAATCAGCGGATATGCCCGTGAAAACAGCCGGGCCAGGAACGATCGAACGCCTGCGCTGTTGTTTCTGGATATCGGCGGTGTGCTGCTCACCAACGGGTGGGACCATCATGCCCGCAAACGGGCAGCGACGAACTTCAAGCTGGAGTGGGCCGAGATGGAGGATCGTCATCACCTGAACTTCACCACCTACGAGGAGGGGAAGCTCACGCTTGAAGAATATTTAGATCGGGTGGTCTTCTATCAAAAACGATTGTTCACCCTGGCCCAGTTTCGGCGCTTCATATTCGCGCAATCAAAACCTTACCCCGAGATGATCGAGTTGGTCCTCCGGCTTAAGGCAGGGTATGGATTGAAGATTGTCGTGGTCAGCAACGAAGCACGGGAACTGAATGCGTATCGGATTCGAACGTTCAAGCTTGACGGGTTTGTGGATTCTTTTATTTCCTCCTGCTTCGTCCACTTGCGCAAGCCCGATGCGGACATTTTTCGGCTTGCGCTGGACGTCGCCCAGGCCCCGGCCCGGCAGGTAGTCTATATCGAGAACACCCCGATGTTCGTCCAGATAGCGGAAGGACTCGGAATTCATAGTATTCTCCATACGGATTACAAGTCCACGTGCGCGGAACTGGCTATGCTCGGATTACAAAATGACGAAGGAATAAATCCATGAAACCTTCTAACCCGCGCATCCTGACGATCAATGGCGGCTCGTCGAGCATCAAGTTCGCGCTGTTCGAGGCTGGTTACCCGCTCCGACGAATCCTGGATGGTGTGATTGACCGGATCGGGCTGCCGGAGGCCTCCTTGCGGGTGAAAGGCCTGGACCAGGCGGACAACTTTTCGCGGGTAGTGGCGGCAACCGATCACACGGCGGCGGTGGGTGCACTGATGGATTGGATCGAGGAACGCCATGGGCGTGATGCATTGACCGCGGTGGGGCATCGCGTGGTGCATGGCGGGCCTAAGTACAGCAAGCCGCAGCGGATCACCGAGGAAATGGTTGAAGAGTTGCACCGGCTCAGGCCATTCGATCCCGAGCATCTGCCGGAGGAGATCCTGTTGACTGAGGCGTTTCACCGCCGATTTCCCGACCTGCCCCAGGTGGCGTGTTTTGACACGGCTTTTCACCATGACCTGCCGCGCGTGGCGCAAATGCTGCCGATCCCGCGCCGGTACGAAGCGCTGGGGGTGCGGAGATACGGGTTTCACGGATTGTCCTATGAATTTCTCATGGGAGAACTGGCCCGCCTGGTCGGATCGGAAGCGGCACAAGGCCGGGTCATCCTTGCCCACCTCGGCAATGGAGCGAGCCTGGCGGCGGTGCATCACGGCAAGAGTGTCGACACAAGCATGGGTTTCACACCCGCAGCTGGACTGGTGATGAGCACCCGCTCAGGCGACCTCGACCCCGGACTGGTTTGGTATCTGGCGTGGACCGAGGGCCTCGATGCAAAACGATTCAATGCGATGATCAATTCCCAGTCCGGGCTGCTCGGCGTGTCGGAGACCAGTTCCGACATGCGTGACCTGCTCGACCGTGAAACGCAGGACGTGCGGGCGGCTGAAGCGATCGCTCTGTTTTGCTACCAGGTCAAGAAATGGATCGGCTCATTCGCGGCGGCGTTGGGCGGACTGGACACGCTGGTGTTCGCCGGCGGCATCGGGGAGAACGCTACCATTGTCCGAACCCGGATCTGCGAAGGGCTGGGATTTCTTGGAATCGAACTCGAAGAACAACGAAACGCAACGAACGCTGGGGTAATTTCCTCAGAGGGCGGCCGGGTCTGTGTCTACGTCAATCATACGGATGAGGAGTGGATGATAGCTAAAACGGTATGCCGCGTTCTCGACCTTGACTGAAAAAAGGAGAATACCCATTATTGAACACACCGCCTGTGCAGTGGACTGGTAACTGGGAAGAACGCCGGACGGACAAGACCGAGTTGCTCTAAGCCAACTTTGCGGCTGGCGCTCTGGAGGAATTGAAGCAATGAATTTTATCGCACTGAAAATGCTGCTTGGTGACCGTACCAAATACGCGGGGTTGCTTTTCGGGATAGCGTTCACCTCGTTTCTCGTTACGTTCGCTGCCTCCTACTTCGGAGGCATGATGACCCGCAGCTTCGCCTTGATTGCAGAGAACCCGATGGCGGATGTGTGGGTCATGGATGCGGCAATAGTGGCGGTTGATCGACCCATTAATCTGCCAATGGCGGACCTCAGCCGCGTGCGCAGCGTGGAGGGCGTGCAGGCAGCCGTGCCGCTGGCGGTGGCCCAGGCAGACGCTCGTTTTCCGAACGGACGGTTCCAATCCTTCCAGGTGATTGGGGTGGACGACGCAACACTCACCGGCGTGCCCTCGATGAACGGCGGCGCGACGGCCGCAGTGCTTCGGTCTCCCGACGCGGTGATTGTCGATGCGGGCGGCACCAGCGGGAAGCTGGAGACACCATTGCTGAAGGCTGACCAGTGGCCTCGCGGCAGGCCGCACTTGGACGTCCCGACGCGGCCGTTGATCGCGGGTGATGAACTTCTGATCAACGACACCCGCGTTCGGGTGGCGGGACAATCGGACGCCTTGCCCCGGTTCCCCCCACGGCCACTTCTGTTCACGACCTATTCCACCGCCGAGCGTATCTTGCTGCCGGAGCGGCGACGGTTGACGTTTGTTCTCGTAACCGCCGCGCCGGGCGTGGATGCACACACGCTTGCCGCCCGCATTGAGGCGGCGACGGATCTTCGCGCCCGTACGTCGGACGATTTCAAGGCAGACACCGTCCATTGGATGATAGCCAACTCCGAAGACGTGGGCGACGCCGTGACGATGCTTTCCATCGCCATGCTTGTGGGCTTCGGCGTCACCGGTGTCATGATGTTCATGTTCACGACTGAAAACCTGAAGTATTACGCCGTGCTTAATGCCATGGGTGCGACCACGCGATCGTTGCTGATGATGATCAGCGTGCAGGCTATACTTTGCGCGCTCTTGGGAACGGGATTGGGACTCGGCCTCTGCGCTCTGGCCGGTCGGGTCTTTGTGAGCTTTGACTTTCCGTTCCGCATGATGTGGTTTGCGCCAGTGGTAGGAGGGACGGCGGTCGTGCTCGTTAGTATTGGTGCAGCGGCGTTCAGTGTGAGGCCCGTGCTGAAGATGCAACCGGCCTCGTTTTTAGCCGGAAGGTAAGTACGAATGTCATCGTCATGTTGATCACCGTGGAAAGTCTTGTCGAACCAATGAAAAACCAGACAGCCATTAGCTGTCGCGGCGTGACCAAGAAGTATGGTCAAGGTAACACCGCCGTGCAGGCTCTTCGCGGTGTGGATCTGGAAGTACGCCTGGGAGAGTTATTGATGCTGGTCGGTCCGTCTGGTTGCGGGAAGACGACGCTGATATCAGTGCTGGCCGGCTTGCTGCAACTTAAAGCGCATCTCTGGGAATTTGCGCAGGCTGCAGCTCAGGCTGCAGGAGATCCACCGTTGATCCTGCTTGGCGGCGTTACACCGTTGAATGTGCGTGTGGACGTGGACGAAAATGATGCGTGGCGCGTGCGAGCCGGCGCATCTGCCGTAGGCTATCTCCGCGGCAACAGGATGATCAAGGTGCCGCTGGCATTCGTGCGGTTTGAACCTTATGTCGTGCCGAAGAAATCACTCACCGGCGACAGCACCGAGCGCGTTGATACGCGCGTGCTGCAGGTGGTATTTAGTTTCACGCGGGGCGACCTGCCGATTTTTGTAGGCCAACAAATGGACGTGTTTATTGACACGCCGGCGCTCCCGCAAAACGGAAGCGCAACCCCCACGGAGGGCGGGCCATAAAGCTCATCGAGCACAAGCAATACATCGACAAATACGGCGAGGACTTGCCGGAGATTCGGAATTTGAAATGGTATCGGGGCGTAACGCGTAAAGGAAAACCTTAGAGCCCTCAGGAGGCGAAGCAGGGTCATGCTCGATTATTTGATCAATTTTGTAGGCCACCTCGGTCATTGGGGTTACCTCGTCATCTTTATTATCGTGGCGCTGGAATGCCAGGCGTTGTTGGGCTTGGTCATGCCTGGCGAGAGCCTGGTGCTGGTGGGAGGATTCTTTGCGGAACAAGGGTTGCTCGATATGGGGGTCCTCATCTTTGTGGTTTCCATCGCCGCTATTTTCGGTGACAGCATAGGCTACGAACTGGGGCGGCATCTTGGACGAGGATGGCTGCTGAAACATGGTGGACGGTTTGGGCTGCGTCAGGAGCACCTGGATCGCGTGGATGGTTTCTTTGCGCGCCATGGCGGCAAGGCCGTTTTCAGCAGTCATTTCCTGCATCTGTTGCGGGCGCTGATGCCCTTCGTCGCTGGTGCCCGCCGCATGCGCTATCTGAAGTTCCTCCTCTTCAATGCGGTGGGCTGCATCGTCTGGGCGACCGTGTTCGTTTCGCTTGGCTATTTAGCGGGGGAGAGTTGGCATGTGGCCGAGAAATGGATCGGTGGCGCCGGCGAAATCGTAGGAGGCGCCCTGCTGCTCGCCATCGTCTTGGGCTGGCTTTGGCGCTGGCTGGGGCTACACGAGACCGATGTCAAGCGGTGGTGGCAGGCGGTGGCGGAACATCCGCGCGTGGCAGCCCTGCGCCGACGGTTTGCTCCCCAACTGGAATTTCTTCTCGATCGTCTCTCGTCGCGCGGCTATCTGGGACTTCATCTGACGATTGGTGTCTTGCTCCTCATCGGCGCGTCCTGGCTGTTCGGCGGCATCGCCCAAGACGTAGTGGCCGGCGACCCGCTGACGGTCATCGACAAGAACGTAGCGGAATGGTTCCACGAACACCGGACCCCCGGACTGACGACGACGATGCAACTCGTGACCGGTCTCGCCTCGCCCATTTGTGTGACTGGCGTTATGATGGTTACCGCTCTCGTCTTGTGGTGGAAGCGGTGCTGGTTTCGGTTGCTGGCACTGGTGCTCGTCCTGCCCGGTGGCATGGGCTTGAACTTTCTGATAAAAATCGCCTTCCATCGTCACCGTCCCAGTTTCACGGAATCGTTCCTGATCTTCCACGGCTATAGTTTTCCGAGCGGTCACACGATGGCGGCCACGTTGCTGTATGGCGTGCTGGCCGCTTTTGCGGTCATCGCACTCGAAGCCTGGCGCTGGCAAGTGGGGGCAGTTCTCGGCGCGTTCGTCATGGTTCTGCTGGTCGGCTTCAGCCGCGTGTACCTGGGTGCTCATTATCTGAGTGATGTGCTGGGAGCCGCCGCGGCGGGTTTGGCTTGGCTGGCGTTGTCTCTTACTGCAGTGGAGACTTTGCGCCGAAGCCGCCGGAGCCGGCGCAATAGGAGTGTTGACACCCGTGCAGATCGCGGTGAAACCGATTTATCAAACACGCTGTCAGACGGGCGACAACAGCGAACACAAACAGAACTCAAACAACGATCCACGCCGGACAAGCGTCTTCCCAACGAATCGGAATTGCAACAGTCCTTTGAAAAGTGAGATTGCTGATCGGTGATTTCTCTATATGTCAGGTATATCAGGTAAAATTATTAGATAAGGAAAGTAAATAAAATGGATATTAGTGAAAAACGACCGCCTAAACGGGAAGTCACTCAGATGGTGCCACAAGCAGTTAAAGGCGAACCCGGGCTGGTGCTGGTGGACACGACTTGGGGAATAAATATCCTCCGGCAAAGCCGGAGGTATTACGATTGCTGGCCCCTCAAAGGGGCCTAATCGCAATCGGTTAAAAAACACCCTCCCCTCAATCCCCTCCCATCAAGGGAGGGGAAGCCCACTGGCAGTTCCCTCGCCCCTTGTGGGAGAGGGTAAGGGTGAGGGGTAAAACATTTAGGTTAACTGCATACTCCCGGAATTGTCAAACTCTGGGAGTCCCCCGGCAGAGCCGGGGGTTTACCTAAGTGCTAATTATTCAGCAGATACAGATTGCGGAAGGTGTTCGTACTGTGGATGAAATGGAAGTAAATGGGTACTTGGAACAGGGACTGCCGATAATCGACGCCCGTACAGCAGACTTTTATGAAGTATCTACTATTCCAGGCGCGAAAAATATTCCTCACGATGAAGCAATAGAGCGGATGGATGAGTTGGATCGCAACCAGGCGGCTATCTTTTTTTGCAATGGTCCACAGTGCACTCAATCGCCGAGCGCTATCCATAATTTGCTGGCTGCTGGGTACCCCGCTGGAAAAATACTATACTACCGTGGCGGAATGCACGATTGGGTGACGCTGGGCTTGCCGGTGATTAAAGGCAGTAACACCAATGGTTGCCGCGTTTTAGGTCTTACGCGTGAAAGGGAATATGATCATGAAAACAAAAAAAATGTCTGAAAAGAACATTGTCAGGGAGGTAAAAAAGGGGTTTGAGGATAACATCGCCGTGAAAACGGGAAAGAGGAAGGTATTGGCCAAGCCATTGTCGCCCGATCTGCTGCGAAAGATGAACGCCTATTGGCGGGCTGCCAACTATCTGTCGGTCGGCCAGATCTACCTCTATGACAATCCGATGCTGAAAAACCCGTTAAAGCTGGAACACGTGAAACCGCGACTGCTGGGCCATTTCGGCACGACGCCCGGGCTGAACCTTATCTATGTCCATCTCAACCGGATCATCAAACAGCATGACCTGAACATGATCACTATCACGGGCCCTGGACACGGCGGGCCGGGATTGGTGGCCAACACGTATCTGGAAGGCACCTACAGCGAGTTGTATCCGGACATATCCCAGGACGAAGAGGGCATGAAAAAACTCTTTACCCAATTCTCTTTTCCCGGCGGCATTCCCAGTCACGTGTCGCCGGAAACACCTGGCTCCATTCATGAAGGCGGCGAACTCGGTTATTCTTTGTCGCATGCGTACGGCGCCGCATTCGATAATCCCGACTTGCTGGTTGCCTGCGTGGTGGGCGACGGCGAGGCGGAAACCGGCCCGCTGGCTACCAGCTGGCACTCGAACAAATTCCTCAATCCGGTTCACGACGGAGCTGTGCTGCCCATCCTGCACTTGAATGGCTACAAGATAGCCGGTCCGACCGTGCTGGGGCGCATCGATCACGAAGAATTGGACCAGCTCTTCCGCGGTTACGGTTACAAGCCCTATTTCGTTGAGGGAGACGATCCCATGACCGTCCATCAATTTATGGCAGCGACACTCGATACGATCGTCGCTGAGATTAAAGACATTCAGATTACGGCACGTGTCAACGGATTCAGGAAGCGTCCTCAATGGCCTATGATAATTTTACGTACACCGAAAGGCTGGACTTGCCCGAAGGTGGTTGATGGACTGCCCATAGAAGGCACGTTTCGCGCTCACCAGGTGCCGGTTACAGATTTTGGGGTAAAACCCAAACATTTGAAAATATTGGAACAATGGATGAAAAGTTATAAGGCTGAGGATTTATTTGACAAGAACGGCAGGCTCATTCCTGAACTGGCTGATCTGTCCCCCAAAGGAGAGCGGCGTATGGGAGCGAACCCCCATGCGAATGGAGGCATTCTCCTTAAAGAATTAAAGTTGCCGGATTTCCGCGACTATGCGGTCAAGGTGCCGAAGCCCGGCGTCGTTGAGGCGGAATCCACGCGGGTCCAGGGAGAGTTCATCCGCGATGTGCTCAAGCTTAACTCAGCGGCGCGCAACTTCCGCATCTTCAGCCCGGACGAAACCTCGTCGAACCGCTGGACCAACCTCTTCGAGATCACGGACCGCTGCTCGACCGCGGAAATTATTTCCCTTGACGATCATGTCGCACCTGATGGCCGGGTGATGGAGATGTTGAGCGAGCACCAGTGTGAGGGCTGGCTGGAAGGTTACCTCCTGACAGGCAGACACGGTTTATTCTCATGCTACGAAGCGTTCATCCACATCATCGATTCGATGTTCAACCAGCACGCAAAGTGGCTCAAGGTGGCGGGCCAGATCCCGTGGCGGCGTCCGATCGCTTCCCTGAACTACCTGCTCTCGTCGCACGTGTGGCGGCAGGACCACAATGGATTCAGCCACCAGGACCCGGGGTTCATCGACCACGTGATGAATAAGAAGGCGGAGATCATCCGTGTGTATCTGCCGCCGGACGCCAACACCCTGCTGTCGGTCACCGACCATTGTCTGCGCAGCCGCAATTACGTCAATGTTATCGTCGCGGGCAAACAGCCGGAACTCCAATGGCTGGAGATGGATGCAGCCATCAAGCACTGCACGGTCGGGATTGGCATCTGGGAATGGGCCAGCAATGACAAGGGCGGCGATCCTGATGTGGTGATGGCCTGCTGCGGCGACGTACCCACGCTGGAGACGCTCGCCGCAGTTGAGATCCTGCGACAGCACTTCCCGGAACTGAAGATCCGTGTCATCAACGTGGTGGACTTGATGACGCTTCAGCCGCAGAGCGAGCATCCTCACGGGTTAAACGATAAAAACTTTGATGTCCTCTTCACCAGGGACAAGCCCATCATCTTCGCTTTCCACGGCTATCCATGGTTGATTCATCGCCTGGTATATCGCCGGACGAACCACAAGAATCTCCACGTACGCGGGTACAAGGAAAACGGAACGACCACCACGCCCTTCGACATGGTGGTGTTGAATGATCTCGACCGTTTTCACCTGGCCGGCGACGTGATCGACCGTGTGCCGGGTTTGGGTTCAAGGGCCGCGTACGCCAAACAGCTTCTTCGCGACAAGCTGCTGGACCACAAGGCATACATCGACAAGCACGGCCAGGACATGCCGGAAATCCGCAACTGGAAATGGAGTATTGACACCGCTAACTGTGAGTGATTATTAACATAGAAATGAGGTAAGCAATTTATGCAAACCGATGATAAGCTCGCCTATAACAGCGTTGCCGCATGGTTTGAGGGGAATGGAATTCTGCCTGAGGCTGTTGCGGCGGTAAAAGGACTTGAGGAGAATCTGCGCCTGCAGGACAAGGCGGCGCAAGGCATGAAGAACCTTCGGCATGTTCACGGTGCCCTAAGTGGTCCTGTTCATAAATACGGTCGTATTCGAGTGCCGTAGGGCGTTCTCCTCTGCGTTGCGCTCCTTGCGGTGTACCAGATGGGTACGCCTCAGTCGCGCGCCTTGATGAGACCGCCCTACGACCCTCTCGGTACGTTACCATATTTATGAACAGGACCACTAAGTTTTGAAACGGTTGTGGCGAGGCCGATTGACATTTGTTGACGTTGACCGTGGATACATCGATTTCAGGAAGGTCGGTCCATCAAGTCAGGGTTCGACAGGGGGAATGGCCTCCTGGTCCTTTTTAATCCCCGCTGACCGGGTTTCGATCTGTGCCTTGATGGCCCGCATGACCTTGTAGGTCAGAGAACGGGTGTAGATGACAATGAACCAGTCCGGGTAATACCTCCCGATATCGATATAGGTCGTCTGCCTGACATGTGAGTATTTCCCGTGCTGTTCAACATCGATGGTCCCGTCATTTTGTTTGATGTTCCCGCCGATGAGTTTCCAGCGTGCTTTCCCCTTGTCTTTGTCATAGTCAATCAGGAGAATGCTCTTGAGGTCCTGGAAGGGCCAGGGGATATCCAGGATGACGTCCAGCGTGATCTGGTTGGCTTGCTGTTTTACGACCCGGGTGCCGACTTCTCTGGGCATATAGGTATTGAGGTGATAGTAGTCGCAGATGACCCCGCAGACCTGCTCCCTGGTCCCTTTGAAGTCGGCTTCCATGATGTATTTCTTGACGCCGGGCTGATTCGTGTCCATGATCTCATAACGGATATTTTCAAGCCGGAGATCTTCAGCCGGGGAGATGTCCGATGCAAAGGAAACAGCGTGCACAAGGAACAGGGCGATCAGGTTCATGATCATGGAAGTTTTTAGGCGTCTTTTTGAATGCATTTGTTTTCTGCCTTATATAGTCTATTTAGAATATATTTTTATTATACGTAATGTCAAGCAAGGTCATTCATCATGTCATTCATCAAAGCCTTGAGGCATATGATACAACTATTCGAATTATCATCGTTTTCTTGACATAGGATTGCCGTTTCATGTATACTCAAAAAAATACATCATCTCAAAAAAGTGGATCATCCCCCGTGGAGGTTTCATAATGGGCAAAAGGGTTGTGATTGTGGACGGGGTCAGGACTCCTTATATCAAGGCATGGACCCTTTTCAATGATCTCTCTGCTGCTGAACTCGGCCGTATAGCGGTCAGGGAACTCATGGAACGTCTGGACATGGATCCTTGGATGGTGAATGAAGTCATCATCGGAAACGTAGGGCAGCCTGCAGACTCCACCAATATTGCCAGGGTGATCGCCCTCAAGGCCGGGATCCCGAAACAGGTTCCTGCGTACACGGTCCAGCGGAACTGTGCTTCGGGGATGCAGTCGATAGTCAATGCCTGTCATCAGATCCTCCTTGATGAGGCCGAGGTGGTCATCGCCGGCGGGGTGGAATCCATGAGCAACATCCCCCTGTTTTTCTCCAAGGGCCTCCAGGAGATCATTCAATCCTTTCAAAAAGCAAAGACCCTCCCGGACCGCCTGAAGGTTTTGTCCCAGATCCGTCCTTCCCATCTCAAGCCGCTTGTGGGCCTGATCCTGGGGCTCAGCGATGCGAACTGCGGGCTCAATATGGGGCAGACCGCTGAAATTCTGGCCCGTGAATTCGGGATCAGCCGCACGGCCCAGGATGAGTTTTCTCTGATCAGCCACCAGAAGGCGGAAGGGGCGCAGGAGAAGAAGATACTCGATGACGAAATCGTTCCCGCCTATGTGCCTCCGAAATTCAGCAAGGCGGTGACCGAGGATAACGGCCTCAGAAAAGGACAGAGCATGGAGGCCCTGGCCAAACTCCGGCCGGTCTTCGACAGGAGGCACGGGACGGTAACGGCCGGTAATGCCTCCCAGATTACGGATGGCGGAGCGGCTGTTCTGGTCATGTCCGAGGATAAGGCCCGCTCTCTGGGGTATGAGCCGCTGGGTTTCATCCGGTCGTATGCCTTCGCAGGACTTGACCCGAGCCGCATGGGACTGGGCCCGGTCTTTTCCACCCATTTGGCCCTGAAACGGGCCGGTCTCACGCTGAAAGATATCCAGTTGATCGAGATCAACGAGGCCTTTGCCGCACAGGTTCTCGCCTGCGAAAAGGCCATGGCCTCCCGGGAGTTTGCACAGGAATATCTGGGTGACGGCGCTCCCATGGGTGAGATCGACCCGGGAATCCTGAATGTGAATGGGGGGGCCATTGCCATCGGTCATCCCGTGGGGTCCAGCGGGACCCGCCTGGTTATTACCTTGCTCAAGGAAATGAAGCGGCGGGGGCTCTCACTGGGATTGGCCACCCTATGTATCGGCGGAGGGCAGGGCGGGGCCATGATTCTCGAACGGTAAGATAAAGAAAAGTTCAAAGGGTTTAAGATGGTTCAAGATGGTTCAAGTCGTTTAAACCCTTTGAACGATTTGAACGGTAAGATAAAGAAAAGTTCAAAGGGTTTAAGATGGTTCAAGATGGTTCAA
>CAKKPE010000156.1:0-14595 GCA_919901565.1 bacterium | reverse complement strand
CAAGTCGTTTAAACCCTTTGAACGATTTGAACGGTAAGATAAAGAAAAGTTCAAAAGGTTCAAGATGGTTCAAAATGGTTCAAGTCGTTTGAACCCTTTGAACCTTTTGAACAATTTTGAACAATTTTTTATAAGGAGGCTGTCTTTATGGAATCTCCGGTCCGGTATGAGATCCGGGAAGACGGGATTGCCGTGGTGACCTTTGATCTGCCTGGAGAAAAGGTGAACAAACTCACCTCCCAGGTCATGGAGAGCTTCTCCGAGGTCATCAACGAAATTTCGGGGAATCAGGCGGTCCAAGCGATAATCATCACGAGCGCCAAGCCCGGGGTCTTCATTGCCGGGGCCGATATCCGCGAAATAGAAGGGATACGGGACCCTAAAGCCGGCGAGGAGCTTGCGCACAAGGGGCAGTTGATCCTTGACCGTCTGGAGTCCCTTCCTTTTCCGGTCATCGCGGCCATTGACGGCGTCTGCCTGGGCGGGGGCATGGAACTGGCCCTGGCCTGCCACTACCGCGTGATTTCAGATGATCCCAAGACCGTGCTGGGGCAGCCTGAAGTCAAGCTGGGGATCATCCCCGGTTTCGGGGGGACCCAGAGGCTTCCAAGACTCGTGGGGATCCAGAAGGGGATGGAGATGATCCTGACCGGGAAGAACATCTACCCGAAGAAGGCCCTGAAGATCGGGCTTGCGGATGATATGGCCCCCAAAGAGATCCTCATGGAAGCGGCGGTCCAATTTGCAGGCAAGGTCATGGGCCCCGACTGGAGACGGCCTCAGGGCATGCACCGCAAGCGGGACCTGTTGGAGACGCTTCTCGAGACGACCTCCGCGGGGAGGAAATTCCTCTTCAAGCAGGCCAGGGTGCAGACCATGAAGGAGTCCAGGGGGCACTACCCTGCGCCGCTCAAGGCCCTGGAGGCCATGGAGCAGGGGATGCTTCTGGGGATGCAGCATGGCTTGACCATTGAGGCCGGATTCCTCGGAGAGACAGCGGTCACGCAGGTCTCCAAGAACCTGATCCGGGTCTTCTACCTGCAGGAGGAATTCAAAAAAGACCCCGGTGTGGTGCATCCCGGGGTCACACCGCTCCCTGTCCGGAAGGCGGGCATGGTCGGCGCAGGGGTCATGGGCGGAGGGATCGCCGAACTCTTTGCCGAGAAGGAAATCCCGGTCCGCATGAAAGACATCCACCCGAATGCCGTGGCCGGCGGACTGGGAGCGGCCTACAAGGTGCTCTCAAAGAAAAAGGCAAAAAGGATCATCAGCCAAACCGAGATGGACCGGAAGTTCGGCATGATCAGCGGCACCACGGACTATACGGGGTTCCGCCATGCGGACCTGGTGGTCGAGGCCGTGCTGGAAAAGATGGATGTCAAGAAACAGGTCCTGCGCGAGACCGAAGAAAAGACCTCTCCGCAGACGATCTTCGCCACCAACACCTCCTCGCTTTCCGTGACCCAACTGGCCGGTGCCTCGGCCCGTCCGGACAAGGTTGTGGGGATGCATTTCTTCAATCCAGTGGACAAGATGCCCCTTGTGGAAGTGATCCGGGGTGAGCAGACCTCGGATGAGACCGTGGCCACGATTGTGGCCCTCTCCAAAAAACTGGGAAAGACCCCGATTGTGGTCAGGGACGGGGAGGGATTCCTGGTCAACCGGATCCTGATGCCCTATCTGAACGAAGGGGCGCTCCTGCTCGAAGAAGGCGTGGATATCAGGACCGTGGACCGGCTGATGCTCGAGTTTGGAATGCCCATGGGCGTCTTCATCCTTCTCGATCAGATCGGCCTGGACGTTGCCTTGAAGGTCGCCGGGATCCTTCACGATGCCTATGGCGAACGGATGCGCCCCTCGGTGATTCTGCCAAAGATGGTGGAGGCCGGACGGCTCGGCAGGAAGAACGGCAAGGGGTTCTATGCATACAAAGGAAAGGAGAGTGCCGTCTCCCCTGAAACCATCAGCCTGATCTCGGGTGTACGGAAGGGAGGCCCGCCCCTCCTGGAAAAGGAGATCTCCGGCCGGCTCATCCTCACCATGATCAACGAAGCGGCCATGATCCTTTCCCAGGGGATTGCAGACCGGCCCTCGGTGGTGGACGCGGGGATGATCTTCGGTACCGGCTTCCCGCCGTTTCACGGCGGACTGCTCAGGTATGCAGACCATCTGGGACTGGAGAAAATCCGGACAGACCTCGAAGGATTTGCAAAAAGGTTCGGAGACCGTTTCAAGGCGGCCGACCTGATCGTGGACATGGCCGAGAAAAAAGAATGTTTCTATCCGGTAATTTAGAAAACGGTATTTTTTGAACCCTTTGAACGGTTTGAACCCTTTCAACAGTTTGAACGTTTATTCACAAGGAGCGCCTTATGGCCCATGTAGAGCAGAAAAGTTACTGCAAGGCCCTGTTCGAAGGGAAGATCGAAGAGGATCTGGTTTTCCCTTTTCCCCATCTTGAAGGGGAAGAGCGGGAGAATCTCAACATGGTCATCGACTCCGTAGCCAAATTCTGCAGGGACAGGATCAAACCCGAAGTCATCGACAAGGGAAAAAAGATCCATCAGGAAGTGATGCGTGGGTTGTCCGAACTGGGGCTCATGGGGATGATTATCCCCGAGGCCTACGGCGGGTTCTCGCTCTCCCAGCGCGGGTATTGCAGGGTAATCGAGGAGCTGTCCCGTTGCAGTGCTTCGGTGGCTGTGACCGTGGGCGGGCACCAGTCCATCGGGCTCAAGGCGCTTATCCTGTACGGGACCGAGGAACAGAAAAAGAAATACCTGCCCAAACTTGCGACCGGGGAATGGATTGCCGCCTTCTGTCTCACAGAGCCGGGCGCCGGGTCCGACGCACAGAGCCAGAAGACCACGGCCGTGCGCAAGGGAGACCATTACATCCTGAACGGCTCCAAACAGTGGGTCACCAACGGAGGCATCGCCCATCTCTTTACGGTCTTTGCGCAGACCGAGGTTTTGGTGAAGGGGGTTAAAAAGAACAGGATCTCCGCCTTTATCGTGACCAGGGATCTTCCGGGGATTACCATCGGTCCCGAGGAGAAGAAGATGGGGATCCGCGGGTCTTCGACCACACCGGTGATCTTTGAGAATGTCAAGGTCCCGGCGGAGAACCTTGTGGGAGAGGAAGGGAACGGTTTCAAGGTGGCCATGGAGATCCTGAACTCGGGCCGCCTGGGCCTGGCCTCGGGATGCGTGGGAGCGGCCCGGACCATGATCCAGTCCTCGGTGGCTCACGCCATGCAGCGGGAACAGTTCGGCAAGAAGATCTCGGAATTCGAGATGATCCAGGAAAAGATCGCCCGGATGACCGTGAACACCTACGCCATGGAGAGCGTCACCTACATGACCGCCGGCCTTGCGGACCGGGGGGACGTGGACTTTTCCCTGGAGTCCGCCACTTCAAAGGTCTTCTGCACCGAACGGGTGTGGGAGGTGATCAACGATGCCCTTCAGATCATGGGCGGCAACGGCTACATGGAGGAGTACCCTCATGAGCGCTTTCTCCGGGATGCCCGCATCAACATGATTTTTGAAGGGACCAACGAGATCCTTCGCCTTTTTATCGCCCTGTCCGGGCTTCAGCGGCCCGGAGAGGTCCTCAAGGAGGTGGCCAAGGCCATCCAGGACCCCCTGCACAACGTGGGTCAGCTCGCTGATTATGCCGTGAAGAAGATCACCTCTCTGGCCGGAGACCGGATCACGCTGGCCGAACATGTTCTGGAGGACGAGTACAGCCGCGTGGAGGAATATACACGGCATCTGGCCGAGGTTGCCGAGAAGGTGATCCGGCGGCACAAGAAGAAGATCGTTGAGAAAGAGTTCGTGCTGGAGCGGATTGCCGAGATGGTCATGGATTTATATGTCATGACCTGCGTGATCTCCAGGGTTAGCACATCCATCCGCAAAAATGGTGCGGAAAAGGCGGGCCCAGAGGTGGATATCTGCAGGACCTTCTGTAACTTTGCCTGGCGCAGGATCAGGAGGAACAGCCGGATGATCGACCGGAATGACGACGAAATCCTCACAGACATAGCAGCGGTTACTCTGGAAAGGGGGATCTATCCGTTCTGATGTGAGGCCTCTTTGTTTAAAAAATGATAATTGTAGATCAGCAGGTCAAATAGGAAGGGTAATCGTCTGTAGGAGAGTAAAATTCTAAATTCTAATATCCAAATCCTAAACAATGACTAAAATCCAAATGTTCAAAATAAACAACCGATAACGTATTACATAAAATTTTCATTTCTGTCATTTGGATTTTGGTTTTGTTTAGAATTTAGGTTTTCGGATTTAGAATTTAGATGAGGTTCTTATATGGATTTTGAATGGACTGAAGAGCACCGCATGGTCCGGGAGATGGTGAGGAAGTTCACGGACCAGGAGGTCAGGCCCCTGGCCGCGGAGATCGACAGGAAAGAGGAGATTCCCGCAGACCTGCTCCGCAAGGCGGCGGAGAACGGACTCATGGGGATCGCTATTCCCGATGCCTACGGAGGGAGCGGGTTCGGAGAGATCGGTTACTGCATCATGATGGAGGAACTCTCCCATGGATGCGCCAGCTTCGCCATTACCATCGCCGCCCACCAGAGCATCGGGTGCATGCCGATCCTCCTGGACGGCACCGAAGAGCAGAAACAGAAATTCCTGGCCCCCATGGCCAGAGGAGAAAAACTCGGGGCCTTTGCCCTGACCGAGTCCGAGGCGGGCTCTGATGCCGGCGGCATACGCACATCGGCCGCTGTGGATGGAGATGCGTTTGTCATCAACGGGAGCAAGATATGGATTACCAACGGCGGGATCGCCGACATCGTGGTCCTGTACGCGGCCACGGATACGGCAAAGGGCCCCAAAGGAGGAATCACCGCATTCATTGTCCCTACGGACACTCCGGGGTTCAGCGTGGGAACCGTGGAAAAGAAAATGGGGATCCGGGGCTCCAATACCGCGGAGCTGATCTTTGAAAATATGCGGATCCCCGTTTCCCAGGTGCTGGGGAAGGTGGGGGACGGGTTCAAAAACGCCATGGGGACCCTGGACTATGGCCGGCTGGGCTTGGGGGCAGCGGCCGTGGGTGCATCCAGGGAGATGCTCGAACTTTCGGTCCGGCATGCCCAGGAGCGTCAGCAGTTCGGAAAACCCATCGCTGAACAGCAGATCATCCAGTTTTATCTTGCCGAGATGGGCGCCAGGATCTATGCCATGGAGAGCATGGTCTACCGCACGGCAGCCATGGCCGACCGGGGCGAAAAATTTTCAAGAGAGTCTGCCATGGTCAAATATCTCTGCACCGAGTGGCAGGACTGGATCGTTGACCGGGCCATGCAGATCCACGGCGGCATGGGATACATGACCCATATGCCCATCGAACGGTTCTACCGGGACTCCCGGATCAACCGGATCTTCGAGGGGACCAATGAAATACAGCACCTTGTGATTGCGAGGGACCTGCTTAAGAAAGGGAAATACTGATCACGGCAAAGTAAAAAATTCATCTGCGGCGTTATGCTGCGTCCTTCGTCGTTGCAGCGTACCTAAAAGTACGCCTCACTCCTCAGGACTTGCATGCCTTGCATCTGAAGCTTTTTACTTTGCCGTGAGTGATGAAAGCTGACGGCCTAATTCGAGAGGAGAATCATGAAGATTATTGTATGCATCAAGCAGGTGCCGGACACGGCGGCCCGGATCAGGATTGCGGCAAGCGGCAAAGAGATTGTGACGTCGGAATTGACCTATGTGGTCAATCCTTATGACGAATACGCCGTGGAAGAGGCCCTCCGGATCAGGGAGAAGACAGAAGGGGAGGTGGTCGTGATTTCCATGGGCCCGGACCGGGTATCTGAAGCCATCCGGACCACACTCGCCATGGGGGCTGACCGGGGGATCCACCTCAGGGACAGCGCCTTCGAGGGATCCGACCCATACGCAACGTCCAAACTCCTTGCCAAAGTGATCTCGGGCATGGAATATGATCTCATCCTCTGCGGTAAGCAGGCCGTGGATGATAACGCCTCATTCGTGGGGCCGGCCCTGGCCGAGTTTTTAGGGGTCCCGCAGGCTACGGTGATCACGAAACTTGACCTCTCGGCAGACCGGAAAAGCATCACTGTGGAACGGGAGGTGGAAGGGGGCAAAGAGGTGCTCGAGCTTCCCCTTCCCGCCCTGGTCACAGCGCAGAAGGGGCTGAATGAGCCGCGTTATGCCTCGCTCCCGGGAATCATGAAGGCCAAGAAAAAAGAGATCAAGGTCATGGATGCGGCATCTGTGGGCATGGCCCCGGATGAGGTGGGGGAGAAGGGGGCAAAGCAGAAACTCATCTCCCTTTCCCTCCCTGCTGATCGCAAAGCCGGCAAAGTGATACCGGGTGAGCCTGCGGAGGCGGTCAAGGAACTAGTCAGGCTCATCAGGGAAGAGGCCAGGGCACTGTAAAAAACAGTGGATAGTAAAAATAGTGGGCAGAAGAGACTATAGAGTCAATAAGGGATTGGGTTATTCAATTGACTCCACCGACCCCAATATCTTGAAACCATATCCCCGATAGAAACACTCGGGGATGACAAATAACTGCTTGATAAAATGTCATTCCCGAAGGTTTAATCGGGAATCTGGTGCTGCAGAGAGACACCACATATTGTGCCTGGTGGAGTCAAGTAGATACCCCTAATAAGGGAAGACAAACATATCATTAATCGTAGAAGGAGAGGAGATATGGAAAAAAATGAAAGTACGACCGGGGTCAGGGAGCCGGAAGAGAACCAGGATAACTCTTTCTGGAAACGTTACGGGCCGAATATCCTGCTGGGAGTCCTGATCATCTACGTGATCCTCCTCGGGATCGGGACCTATGCAGAGCTGACTCACAATGACGGGATTCTGAACTGGTGGATATTCAAGTAGGTTTTAAGACATAGGGGGAAAATTATGAGCGGGGTTATGGTCATCGGCGAAATCAGGGACGGGAAGGTCAAGAAGGTCTCGTTAGAGGCTGCCTCGGCGGGCAGTAACCTCAGCAGGCAGACAGGCGAAGAACTCACCGTGGTCCTGGCCGGAAGCGGCCTCGATCCTCTTGCCGCCGAGTTCGGTAAATACGGGGCTGACAGGGTCATTCTCCTTGATGATCCCTGGCTTGCGCAGTATTCTACGGATGGGTATGTTTCAGCCCTCGCCGCGCTGATCCATGAGAGGAAGCCTTCCATACTCTTGATGGGGAATTCGGTCCTTGCCAGAGATCTCGCTCCGCGTCTGGCTGCACGGCTGGGGACCGGGCTTCTGGCCGACTGTACGGAAATCATTCTGGAGAACGGGTCTCTGACGGTCCTTCGTCCGGTCTTCGGCGCCAAGGCCATTGCAAGGGAGCAGGTTTCAGGCGGATCACCGCAGTTTGCAACGATCCGGCCCAACGTGGTCTCTCTGACTGCAATGGACCCGCCGAAAAACGCCGCGGTGGAAAAAGTCACCCCACAGACCGGTGAGATCAGGACCAAAGTCAAGGAAGTGATCCAGAAAGAGAAAGAGCAGGTTGATCTCACCGAGGCCGAGGTGGTTGTTTCCGGCGGACGCGGGATGAAGAATGCCGAGAACTTCAAGATCCTCGAAACACTGGCCGGGATCCTTGGCGCCGCCGTGGGTGCGTCCAGGGCTGCCGTGGATTCGGGATGGCGGCCGCACAGCGACCAGGTCGGCCAGACCGGGAAAGTGGTCAACCCGAAACTCTATATCGCCTGCGGCATATCAGGCGCAGTGCAGCACCTGGCCGGCATGGGGACATCCCGGACCATCGTCGCCATCAACACCGACCCTGAAGCACCGATCTTCCAGAAGGCGGATTACGGGATCGTGGGTGATCTCATGACTTTGGTCCCGCTTCTGACCGAAGAACTGAAAAAAGCCCTGGCGCATGAGTAGAAGAGATTTCAAAAGAAATTAAAGATAAAGAATCAAATATGAACGACACACTGCATACCCGTTTTCAGAGGTGCGTGGACCAGTACAGGGACAAGGCTGCCCTCATGACCAAGGTCATGGGGAGCTACCAGACGATCACCTGGAGGGAGTTCGGAGAGTCGGTATGCCATTTTGCACTCGGCCTCTCCACTCTTGGCGTAAAGAAAGGGGACCGCGTGGCCCTCTTGTCCGAGAACAGGCCTGCATGGGCCATCTCCGATCTCGCTATCCTCTCTGAAGGGGCGATCACGGTTCCCATCTATCCCACCAGCACCCCAAAACAGATTGCCTATATCCTGAACAATTCCGAATGCAGGGTAGTGATCGTATCGACTGGAGAGCAGCTCCGGAAGATCAGAGACGTTAAAGATGACCTGTTATATCTTGAAAAAATCGTGGTCATGGATAAAGTAGAGGATCAAGAGGTCCTTCAGTTCGAAGATGTCTTGAAGAGAGGGAAGCAGCTCTCCATCTCTCAACCGGGGCTTTATGAAGAGCATGCGCAGCGGGCCGTGCCAAAGGACACGGCCACGATCATCTATACCTCCGGGACCACCGGCGATCCCAAAGGGGTGATGCTGAGTCACGAAAATATTCTTTTCAACTGCGATGCAGCAGACTGCGTGGTTCCGGTAACGGATGAGGATATCTGCCTCTCCTTCCTTCCATTGAGCCACGTCTTCGAGAGGACAGTGGGCCAGTTCTTCATGATCTTCCGCGGCGTGACCATCGCCTATGCCGAAGGCATCGACATGGTCGCCGAGAACATGGGAGAAGTCCGGCCGACGCTCATGATCTCGGTGCCGAGGCTCTTTGAGAAGATGAATGCCCGGGTGCTGGAAAAAGTCCATCAGAGCCCCAAGGTGCGCCAGAAGATATTTTTCTGGGGGATCCGTGTGGGCAGGAGGCTGGCCCCCTACCGGCTGAAGAATGAAAAGGGTCCTCTGCTGCTCCGTATCCGTTATGCAATCGCAGACCATCTGGTATTTCAAAAGATCAGGGACCGGCTGGGAGGGCGTTTGCGTTATTTTGTTTCCGGAGGGGCGCCGCTCTCCAGGGAGGTGGGCGAGTTTTTTTACGCAGCGGGGGTGGCCATTATCGAAGGATACGGGCTGACAGAAAGCTCCCCGGTGATTTCTGCAAACCGCCATGACCGGATCAGGTTCGGGAGCATCGGCAAACCCCTTCCCGGTGTCGAGGTCAGGATCGCAGAAGACGGTGAGATCCTGACACGCAGCCCTTCGGTCATGCAGGGTTATTTTAAAAACGAAGAAGCGACCCGGGAGGTTATCGATAAAGACGGGTGGCTATACACCGGAGATGTCGGGGTGATGGATGAGGAAGGCTTCATCACAATCACGGACCGGAAGAAGGATATTATCGTGACCTCCGGGGGAAAGAACGTATCCCCGCAGAACATCGAGAACCTCCTGGTCTCGGACAAATTCATCAGCCAGGTCATGGTCTACGGCGACAAGAGAAAATACCTTACGGCCCTCGTGGTTCCGGACTTCAAGGCTCTGAGCGATTATTGGGCAGGAAGCGGCATTGCATTACAGGCTCCCCATGAGATGATCCGTGATCTTAGGGTCGACGAATTCCTCCTCGAACGGATCCATGAGAAGATGAAGGATATGTCCGGCTTCGAGCAGCTCAAGAAGATTGCACTGCTCGACCACGAATTCAGCATGGAGAACTGCGAACTCACCCCCACCATGAAACTCCGAAGAAAGAACATCACGCAGAAATATTTTTACCTGCTGGACCAGATGTATGAAAAAGAGTTCTGACTGCGGAGCCGGCTTGATGAATAAATTGACGAAGTTTAACTCAACTCATCCCATCATGGGGCGCATTGTCCAGGAATTCGGCGTGGAGCATCTGAGAGAGATCATCTATCCTCCCTTCCGGATCTCTTACCGGTACGATAAGACAAAGGTCCGCGTTGTGCGTATCTGGCGGAGTGAACGTTTGCTGAAACTGCCGTAGGTCCAACAATAACTTTCGGGACAATAGATTAAAGCTGGGAAAAATCATTGAGACGGGTTTCGGCGCGTGGAAGGAGAAGGATCACCCGGAATTAAAACAGTGAAGTTCAAAGAACTCCTCAAATAATGAAAAAAGCCGTTGATTCCTCAACGGCTATCCCGTATAATCCATGAAAATGGTGGGACCTCGCAGAATCGAACTGCGGACACGAGGATTTTCAGTCCTCTGCTCTACCGACTGAGCTAAGGTCCCCCCTGACACAAGCATATACTATAGAGAATCTTAACAAAGCCTGTCAAGGGGAATTTGAATGAAGAGAGAAAATCCGCCCACGAGGCTCAAGTTTCAGATCAGAAAAGCCCTGAATCAGGATGTCAAGGAGATGCAGAAGCTGATCAACCATTTCGCCTCTGAGGGGCTCATGCTCTCCCGTTCCCTGAGTGAACTCTTTGATACGTTGCGGGATTTTCATGTCTGCCAGGGAGAAGAGGGGATCCTCGGTGTCTGCGCCCTGCACGTGGTCTGGGAGGATTTTGCCGAGATCAAGTCTCTGGCCGTGGCCCCGCCGTATCAGAAGCAGGGGATCGGGAAACAGATGGTCCGGGCCTGCCTAAACGAGGCGGTATCGTTGAAGATTCAGCACGTGTTCACGCTCACCTACAAACCGGATTTTTTTCAGCCGTTCGGCTTCCATGTTGTTGAGAAGGACATTCTGCCCCATAAGGTCTGGGGGGAATGCATCAAGTGTGTCAAGTTCCCGGACTGCAATGAGGTGGCCCTGATCGTTGACCTGGGAACGGAAACCCCATAGATCACGTTGAGCATACATGAATCTTAAAACCATCGGAAAAAAAATACTCGAACAGACGCTCGGCCGCGGAATCACGGACGTGGAGGTCTACCTGCTGAATTCACGGTCCACGACCATCGAGGTCAAGCAGCAGAAGATCGACGCTTTTGTGAAAGCCGGGTCCATGGGTGCGGGTTTGCGCCTGTTCCGGGGAAACCGGATGGGATTTTCCTACACCTCCCTGTCGGAAGGTTCTGATATCCATGAGGTGATTGAACATGCGGTTTCATCCGTAACCTATACCCAGGAGGATTCGAACAATATCCTGCCTTGTCTTGAGCCGGTGTCAGCCGGTGACCTCCGGATCCATGATCCCGGCCTGAACAAGGTGACGGAGGAGGAGCGGATCAGCCGTGCCATGGATCTGGAAAAGGCGGCGCTAAACACGGACCCCCGGATCAAGGTGACCCGGAAGGCGGGCTACAGGGATTCCGAATTCACCTCATATATCCTTAACTCCCGGGGGGCTGAGCTAAACTATCAGGGGACAAGCTGCTCTGCGAGTATCATGCTCATGGCCAGTGACGGCAAAGACCAGCAGATGGGATGGGACTCGGATTTCAGCCGTTTTTTCAGCGGCCTCGATGCAGCCGAGGTAGGGAGAAGGGCCGCTGGGAATGCAGTGCGTCTTCTGGGCGCCGGAACCGTGCCGACGGTCAGATGCCCTGTCCTGCTTACGCCTTATGCGGCGGTCAGTTTTCTGGAGGTCTTTATCAGCGCCTTCTCCGCGGATGCCGTGCAGAAGGGGAAGTCCCTGCTTAAGAACAGGATCGGGAAGAAGGTGGCTTCAGACGCCTTCACACTGGCGGACGACGGACGTCTCCCCGGCGGACTGGGTACGGCGCCGTTTGATGATGAAGGTATTCCCACCCGGCACAAACTGATCATCCGTGAAGGCGTACTCGAGGGGTTCCTGCACAACACCTATACATCCGCCAAGGAGCGGTGCAGTTCCACAGGCAACGGCGTCAGGAGCGGTTATGCCTCGATACCGCACGTGGGGCCGACCAACCTTTTCGTGACCGGCGGGACGCAGTCTCGTGAAGATCTTCTGAAAAGCATGGGCAAGGGGCTTGAGATCATGGAAATCCTGGGGATGCACACGGCCAACCCCATATCCGGTGACTTTTCCGTGGGTGTTGCAGGTGTCTGGTTTGAAAACGGACAGCCGTCCCATCCGGTCAGGGGCGCAGCCATTGCAGGGAACGTCCTCGATCTCTTCATGAAGATCAAAGGTGTCGGGAATGACCTCCGATTCTACGGTGCGGTCGGATCGCCGAGCCTCCTGATCGATAACCTCTCTTTGAGTGGTTCATGAATATGGATGAGCAACGCACAAAAGGGTTCCAGAATTCCATTGTCCGGCTGCTGAGCCTGGACCTCAACGAGTTTTCCAGGTTCCCGGCCTGGGCACTGAGGCAGATCAAGGTGACTTACTATGTCGGCCTGGAATTCATTCACGACCGGTGTCTGCTCCGGGCCTCATCCATGACCTACACCACGATCCTCTCGCTGGTCCCGCTCATGGTTGTGTTTTTTTCATGGTTCAGCAGGATGAAACTCTCCGAGGAAGAGGTGAGGAACGTCCTCAGTCAGTACCTGTTCCCGAATGCCGATCTTTTCAGGACCATACAGAACCATATCAACAAATTTTCCGAGAACACCGCCGCGCTCAGCACCTTCGGGTCCATCTTCGTCTTTGCCATCGCCTATTCCCTGGTCAATACCATGGAGAAGACCTTTAACGAGATCTGGCATGTGACCGAGAAGCGCAGCCTCTGGGACAAGGTCAGTTCCTTCTGGCTGACCCTGACCCTGGCGCCGATCCTGATCGCTCTTTCAATCTTCATGACGTCCAAGATCAAGTCTCTGCCGGCGTTGTCCATGGTGTTTGAGTATCCCCTGTTCAAGGCATCTCTAATCTACATCATTCCCTTTATCCTGATCTGGCTGGCGTTTTTCATGCTTTATAAACTTCTTCCATATACCCATGTGGGGACGTATCCGGCCGCCGGTGGCGCTGCGGCCGCTGCGATTCTCTTTGCCCTGGGGAAATGGGGCTTCGGACTTTACGTCACGCACTTTAACGCCTACAGCAAGATCTACGGGGCGGTGGCCGCAATACCGGCGCTCCTCCTCTATATCTTTCTCATCTGGATCATTGTCTTCCTGGGGGCGGAGTTATCTTATGTGCTCCAGTACCCTGAACTTTATGAAAAAGGTGCAGCGGCCGGACCCAGGGCCGGGAACTACCGGGGGTATCTGGCCTTGCGCATGATGATCGAGATCACCCGCCGTTTCCGGTCCGGAAAGGGCCCGGCCGGCATCCTTGAAATATCGCAGAAACTCGGGATCGCCTACGAACTGGTGGAGGAGATTCTCCATAAGCTGAAGGAAGAGGGGCTTGTCCACCAGTTGGAGAACAGGCATGCATTCGTTCCTGCCCGGGATACGGAAAAGATCTCGGCGGCCGAGGTCATTGAAGCGGTACGCGGCAAGCTTCTCCAGGTTCTCCCTTCTCCGGATGAACCTGAACGGCGGCTGATCCAGGACCTTTTCAGCCGCGGCAGCGCGGCCTTTCAGCAGAACCTCGGGAATGTCAGCATGGACCGGATGATTGAAGATCTGGACCGGCCGGCAGCCGGGGACAAGGTTTAAGACAATATATTTCTTCTCCCCAAAGGGAGAAGAAATATATTGAGAAGGACTTTACACGGAATGGCTCAGATACGGATCCTGCCAGATGAACTGATTAACAAGATCGCCGCCGGTGAAGTGGTTGAACGCCCCGCCTCCGTGGTCAAGGAGCTGTTGGAGAATTCCCTGGATGCCGGGTCCACGGATATCTCGGTAGAGGTGGAGGAAGGAGGACGGCGGCTGATCCGCGTACAGGACAACGGATGCGGCATGAACGCCGATGATGCGCTCATGGCCTTTGAACGCCATGCCACCAGCAAGGTCAGGGAACTTTCGGATCTTGAAAGCATCGCCACACTCGGGTTCCGAGGGGAGGCCCTCCCGAGCATCGCCTCAGTCTCCAGGGCCCGGATCGTCACCTCGGACGGGAAGCATCCCTCGGGCGCGGAGATCCTGATTGAGGGAGGGAAGATACAGGATGTGCGAGCCGCCGGACGGGCCAGGGGAACAACCCTGGAGATCCGCGACCTCTTTTATAATACTCCGGCGCGCAGAAAGTTTCTCAAATCCACGGAAACCGAACTCTCCCATATTACCGGGATCATGACCGAGATCGCCCTGGCGCATCCCGGTGTCTATTTCACCCTCAGGCACCATGACCGGACGCTGATCAAGACGCCCGGGGCCTCCTCAATTATTGAACGCTCCATGCAGATTCTGGGAAAGGAGTTCAGGGGAAACCTCATGGAGATGGAGCAGGGGAGGGAAGGGCTGCACCTCTTCGGCCTGGTTTCAATCCCAGGATTCACAAAACCCTCTGGAACGGGCCTGAACTTTTTCGTGAACCGCCGCCCTGTATCGGACCGGACCCTGCGGCATGCCGTTTATGAGGCCTATGAAACCCTTGTCATGAAGGGCCGGCATCCAGCAGTCTACCTATTTCTGGACGTGGACCCAGGCCTGGTGGATGTAAATGTCCATCCCACCAAACGCGAGGTCCGTTTCACCGGGCCCGGAATGATCCACGATTTTGTGCGGGACAGTGTCCGGAAGGCCGTGCAGGGATACGGCCGCACGCGGGAAGACCAAACCCTCTCTCCGGACCTTTCGGCCGGAAGGGTAGAGAGGGTCAAAGAGGCCGTGGAGGGTTACCTCAGAACC
>CAKKPE010000155.1 GCA_919901565.1 bacterium | reverse complement strand
AAGGGTTCAAGGGTTCAAGGGTTCAAGGGTTCAAGGGTTCAAGGGCTCCAGGGTTCAAGGGCTCCAGGGTTCCAGGGCTCCAGGGGTCAAGAGATCAAGAGATCCAGTGCTTCTTTACCCGTCATTTTAATCGTGTCTTGGCATTTCACTTGACCCCTTGAATCCTTGACCCCTTGGACCCTCATGTTTTTCCCCGCTTTTCTGGAGAAGATCCTAAGTTTTTTTATCTTAAAAAGCAAGGCCCAATTACATCCCAATTACATCACCCTTCATCGTCCATGCTTAAGACCGACATGAAGGCCTCCTGCGGGATCTCTACGCTCCCGACGCTTTTCATCCGCTTCTTCCCCTCTTTCTGCTTTTCCAGCAGCTTTCTTTTCCGGGTTATGTCCCCGCCGTAACACTTGGCCGTCACGTTCTTTCTCAACGCTGAAATACTTTCCCGGGCGATGACCTTGTTCCCCACGGACGCCTGGATCACCACTTCGAACATCTGGCGGTGAATGATCTTCTTGAGCTTCCCGGCAAGTTTTCTCCCTTTGTAATACGCACGATCCTTGTGTACGATCAGGGAAAGGGCGTCCACCACTTCGCCATTGATCAGGATATCCAGCCGGACCATAGCCGCCTCCCGGTACCCGGCGAATTCGTAATCCATGGATGCATAGCCCCGGCTCGTGGACTTGAGACGGTCGTAAAAATCCACGACAATTTCATTGAGCGGAAGCTCATACTGGATGGTCACCCTGTTCGTGCCATGGTAGTCGATCTTCTTCTGTATGCCCCTCCGCTCCTGCGCCAGGTTGATCACCGAACCCATGTGCTCGGCCGGGACCATGATGGTGGCCAGAATCAGCGGCTCAGAGATCTTCTCGATCTTCTGAACCGGCGGAAGCTTGGACGGATTCTCGATCATCAGCTCTTCCCCGGACTGGACCAGAACCTTATAGACCACTGTGGGAGAGGTGCTGATCAGGGGGATGGAAAATTCCCGTTCGAGCCGTTCCTGGATGATCTCCATGTGGAGCAGCCCGAGAAAACCGCACCGGAATCCGAAACCCAGTGCATTGGAGGTCTCCTTATCATAGGAAAATGATGAATCATTGAGACGGAGCTTCTCCATCGCGTCCTGCAATTCCTTGTAGTGGTTGCTGTCCACAGGGTAGAGCCCCGCAAAAACCATGGGCTTGACCTGTTTGAACCCGGGCAGAGCGTTCCGGGTCGGATTTCCCGATTCAGTAACCGTATCTCCGATACGGGTATCCTGGACATTCTTGATCCCGGCCATGAAGAAACCGACCTCACCCACGGAAAGAGCTTCCATGACGGTGGGGTGCGGGGTAAAGACACCGACCTGCTGTACCTCGTAGTCCTTGCCTGTGAACATCAGCCTGATGCGCATGCCTTTGCGGATCACCCCGTCAATGACCCGGACCAGGGAAACCGTGCCCATATAGGGGTCGAACCAGGAATCAAAGAGAAGCGCTTTCAGAGGCGCATCAGGATCGCCCTGAGGAGAGGGGACCAGGCGGACAATCGACTCCAGGACATCCCTGACCCCTGTTCCCTGCTTGGCGCTTACGGCAAGCGTGTGAGACGTGTCCAGTCCGATGACGTCCTCAATCTCTTCTCTGGTCTTCTCTACATCCGCATTGGGAAGGTCAATCTTGTTGATCACCGGAATGATCTCGAGATTGTGGTCGATGGCGAGATAGACATTTCCCACGGTCTGGGCCTCAACCCCCTGGGCCGCATCCACCACCAGAAGGGCTCCCTCACAGGCGGCCAGGCTGCGCGACACCTCATAGTTGAAGTCCACATGGCCGGGGGTATCGATCAGATTCAGGCAGTACTCCTTCCCGTCCAGGGCCAGGTACCGGAGGCGGACGGTCTGGGCCTTGATGGTAATCCCCCGCTCCCGTTCGATATCCATCTGGTCCAGGAACTGGCTCATCTTCTCCCGGTCAGTCAGTGCCCCGGTCAGATCCATGATCCGGTCGGCGAGCGTGGATTTCCCGTGATCGATATGGGCAATAATGGAAAAGTTCCGTATCAGTTCTCTTTTTGTCATAACCCCTGTTCCACGATCCTGATAAACTTATACCAAATTTTGTATGATAGTCTATACTTTTATCAATTGTCAAAAAGAATTTAATCAGGGATTATTAGTTTAAGAACTGAAAAGGGGGAAATGAGTGCGGACGATCCAACAATACGGTCCCTTTATCCCTCTGAGGCGCTCTTCGACTCCAAAAGCCTGCCGGAACGTTCAGGTCCCTGAACCGGGAGAACCAGATGAAAGCTGGCCCCGCCTTCCTTGCTGTGTTCGGCCCAGATCTTTCCATCGTGGAATTCCACGATCTCCTTGCAGATGGAGAGGCCGATGCCGGTCCCTCCGACGGCATGCAGGTCCCCGTCATGAAGCTGGGTGAACTTCTTGAAGATCTCTTCAAGATGGGTCTCCGGAATCCCCGGTCCGGTATCCGAAACCGAGATGTGGATCGCCTCCCCGTTCGAATCCAAACCGGCCGTTATACTGATCTTCCCTTGGGCCGGGGTGAACTTGGAGGCGTTACTCATCAGGTTGCTCATGACCTGCGCCAGCCGTCTCTTGTCACCTAAGATAGGGAGGTCCTGGGCAAGACTGTTTTTATGGATCTGGATCCCCTTCTGCATGCAGATTCCGCTATAGACCGCTATCACATGATCAATCACCTCTCTGAAGTTTAGGGGCTCCAACTGATACTCCATGAGCCCCGCCTCAATCTTGGAAATGTCCAGGTAGTCGTTGATCAGGTCGCCGAGACGCCTGCTTTCAAAAATGATGGTGCGCAGAAATTCATCCCTGGTCTCAGCAGATTCGGACTTGTACCTGAGAAGGAGGTCTGCATAGGCAAGGATGGAGGTCAGGGGTGTCCGGAGGTCATGGGCCACAATGTCCAGAAACTTGCTCTTTTTCTTGTCCATCTCCTGGAGATCCCTGTTGGCTCCCTCAAGTTCTTTCTGCTTGTTCTCCAGGAAATGCATCATATCGTTGAACCGCTCTCCAAACCTCGTCAGGGGGTCTTTATGGGCTGAGATATAGATTTCGCACGCTTCACAATTGCACTCCCTTCCGGACTTTCCAGCCTTGATCCTGCAGCAGTAGACCTTGCCGAGGTGCCAGCAGCGGAGCTGGTCTGACTTATAGGCGGGGCAGTTCTCGTAAACACAGTCCTTGAGCTCCCAGCATTGGGTCAGATTGGGATTTCTATACCGTATGGAAAGATCCCCGCCGGATCGGACCTGGTCGATCAGTTTAGAGATTTCCGCATGCGCATTCTCCAGCTTGCACTCCGACTCCCGCATCCGGTCCATCTCCCTGCCGAGATTTGTGTTTAGAAGACCAATCTCCTCCTTGGCATCCTGGAACAGGTCCCTCTCCCGGATAAGAGACCGATAGCTCTTCTTGACCCGTTCATAGTAGAAGGTCAGTGTGGCCACAAATACCAGGGTTATGGATTCCACGGCCCCGGCAAAAGGAGAGAGGGCCTGCCATACGGACTTGTACCCGAATATGACCAGGTAGAATTTGAGCAGATGGCTCACCGAACGGAACACGGTGAAGATCCCAAAGGCGATGGAGATCCACAGGAGATAGGTCCAGATGGCATTGACCGGGTCCCTGCGGGATAGCTTCCGGGACATGAAGACCGCCCCGAATGCAAGGAAGATAGAGAGTGCGGATCCGGAAATGTCCACCAGATAGACGGGCCACATGGGGAGCGTGAAATTCATGGCCTCTCCCTCTGCACTTTGATCAACCCACGGATCCCTATGAAAAACAATAACAATGCCGAAAAGGAGAGGATGTGGTCATAAGTCCCCAGATAATAGAGGAGATCGGGAACCGAGTGTGCGTTAAATGTCCATGGCTGGTCGAAAAAGTTGCCGGAAAAGGTTTGTGGATCGATAACCTCGCGGTATTGATGTACAAAAAAAGTATCGGCATTCCAGCAGGCAAACAGGAGAGCGGAGAAAAAGATCCACCGCCACCCTTTGCGGACGGATTCTCCAGAACGGACGAGCCGGATACATAAATAAATCATGGCCGAAAAAAAGACCAGGTGGGCCATCTGATGGGAATAAAGTCCCTCGGCCCCTCCATGTTCCTGAACGGCTAAGGCCGGACGGGTCCATATCCATGGAATGCATGAATAAATAAGGATAAATAAAACTTTACGAATCATATCAGACCTTTTACCCCACCATATGAACTAATAACTTATCGTCAGAAAGGCCCGAAACCTTTACTGAAAAGATTCCCGAGGGGGATTCACCCATATCCATAAGATTGCCGGCAAGGTAATTGCCGGTCAGCACGCTCAGGGTCTTGTTTGTGGGGCCCGGTTTGGAAGTCAGGACAGATCTCAGGGTTTTGCCTTTCATCCCGCTCATGAATTCGACCTGCATTGAGCGGCATATCTCCCTGAGCCGGGCGGCCCGTTCCTTTTTGTCTTTCCCACCCACCTGCCCATCCATGGCATAGGCCTCGGTCCCCGGCCGCCGTGAATAGGGGAAGATGTGGAAATGGGTCAGCGGAAGGTCTGCGATCCATTGGCAGGCCTGATCAAAAGACCTTTCAGTCTCCCCGGGAAGGCCCACGATCAGGTCTGTGCCGATCCCCATATCCGGGTCCCGATCCCGGAGACGGAAAACCATATCGGAAAACGCTGCTGTGGTATAGGGACGCTTCATGCGCCTGAGGATCTCATCGTCCCCGATCTGAAGGGGGATATGGAGATGATTGCAGAGTTTCTCCTCCCCTGTCACCAGATCCATGAGTTCATCGTCCACCTCAGCCGGTTCGAGCGAAGAGAGCCGTATGCGGAAGTCTCCAGGAATCCGGACCAGCCTGCGTAGCAGCCTCGCAAGTCCCCGGTGCTCATGCCGGTCCACGCCGTAGGCCCCGAGGTGGATACCCGAAAGCACAATCTCCGGAAAACCCTTCCCGGCCAGGGCACTGACCTGATCCACAACCTGTTCCTGTGCCGCGCTTTTCAAAAGCCCCCGGGTATGGGGAACAATGCAGTAGGCACAAAAGGCATCACAGCCATCCTGCACCATGACAAAGGCCCTGGATCTCCCGCCTGCCCCGTGAACCCCGTACCGCGGCTTTGCAGCCGTGTCATAGCGGAGACTGAGACTCCTGGCAAGGATCTCATGGATCCGGCCCTTGTCCCTGTTCCCGATCACCATGGCAACACCCGGGATGGAGCGTACCGCATCCGGAGCCATCTCCGCATAACACCCGGTCACGACCACACGGGCGCCAGGATTCTCCCGGACAGCCCTCCGGATCATCTGCCTGCACTGGGTATCGCTCCTTGCGGTGACGGTGCAGGTATTGACAATGCAGAGATCCGCAGTCTCCCCCCTGGCGGCCTCCTTGAATCCAAGCCCTTCGATGGCCTCCGCGATAAAAACCGAATCCACCTGATTCACCTTGCACCCAAACGTGTGGATGGTATAGCGCACGTCTTGCACCCTCTTTCAATAAAACAAAATTTAAACTGGTGAGCGGTCCTTGCGCTTTCTGCAGGAACCGCAGAATAACCAGTTCTTTTTTTTTCTGTTTTTCCACTCATAAAGAAAAAATAATAGGAGAAGGTGTTGTGAATACCGAGGTGAGAATGTCTGCGGCATTGATCCCAAACTGGTGCTCGACAAAAACAGGAAGGTCAAAGAGGCCATGAAAATATGGATTTTCTTTTATTCCGTATCCCTGAGAAAACCGAATGGCCGGGACACGGCCTGTTCAATACCCCTCCTGTACCGGATATACACCGTCTCAGGATGCCTTCTTGATCTTCCCTGAACGGATGCATCGGGTGCAGACGTTCATCTTCCTGACGCTTCCATTATGAGCGGCCCTTACACTCTGAATATTTGGATATGAAACCTTTTTGGTCCTGTTATTGGCATGGCTGACATTGTTGCCGACCAGTCGCCCTTTGCCGCATATCTCACATTTCCTTGACATGGAATGTCTCCTTTAATATACTCATGAGCAGATAAAAACATTGGAAAATTTATCATAGAACAGCGGTGATCGCAAGATAATTTTTTCACCACCTATAAGCCTACAGGAGATGTTATGCCGAAGATTACCAAAGATATGTCCTTCATCCAGGCCATTCAGGCCCATCCCAAGGCCGCCGAAGTCCTTGCCAAATACGAAATGGGCTGTATCGGCTGCATGGGAGCTGCCGGTGAGACCATCGAACAGGGCGCCATCGCGCACGGAGTGGATGTGGCTGAATTAATCAAAGAACTCAACAAGTTGTTCAAATATTCTTAAACTCTTTGTGCAGGGTTTCCCCTCACGCTTATTGATGAATGGGGAACCCATATGCCTATGAGCGAAATTCATGAACAGTTGGATCATTCTTTGACCTCCAAAGATCCCGTCACCCCCGACTTCGTCCTTTCCCACCCTGTCCGATACGTCAAAGGGGTAGGTGCCCGCATAGCCGCCCTGCTGGCCAAACTCGACATCCATACCGTGGAAGATCTGCTTTTTTCCTTTCCATACCGGTATGAAGACCGCAGGAATCTCCATCAGATCGCAGAACTGCCTGAAGACGGTTTTGTCACGGTTCAGGGGGTGGTAAAAAACGTGGACCTCACCACCACCCCCAGAAAAAGGTTCCGCATCCTTCAGATTCTGATCGAGGACCGCTCAGGATGGATCACGGCCAAATGGTTCAACCAGGCCTACCTGAAAAAGGTTTTTCAGGCCGGCCAGAAAGTGATCCTCAGCGGGAAAGTGAAACGGGGCCCATTCAACCATGCCATCGAGATGGAGAACCCGGAATACGAGATCCTTATGGAGGGGGACGAAGAGACCATACATACCAACCGGATCGTACCCATCTACCATACGACTGCGGGCCTGACACAGCGCCGTATCCGTACCATCCTTTATCATCTCCTCGAATCCCACCTGAGTGAGGTTGAGGAATGTCTTCCTGAAGAAATCATTACAACGTACCATCTCCCTGAACGCCGGGACTCTGTATTCAACCTCCACTTCCCCGGCACGGACGTCACGGTGGAGGTCCTGAATGCCGGCAGGAGCCGTTATCACAAGCGGATGATCTTCGAGGAATTTCTCTTCCTGCAGATGCTCCTGGCCATGCACCGGAAAGGGAGGAGCGAAGCGGTCCGCGGAATTTCATTTCAGGTCAATACTAGTGCTGAGAAGGACCTGATTCAAAACCTATCCTTCCCTTTGACCTCTGCGCAAAAACGGGTGATCAGCGAGATCAAGCGCGACATGGGCCGGCCCATACAGATGAGCCGGCTTCTCCAGGGGGATGTAGGGTGCGGAAAGACCGTTGTTGCGGCAGTCACGGCAGGGATTGCCATGGAAAACGGGTACCAGGTGGCGGTCATGGCCCCTACCGAGATCCTGGCGGAACAGCTTTACTTTCATTTCCATGGTTTTTTTGATATGCTCGGGAAAAAGACCGCTCTCCTGTCACGTCTTGTCAGGGTTAAGGAAAAAGAAAAGCTCAGGAAAAAGATCCGGCAGGGGGAGATTGATGTGGTGGTGGGCACCCAGGCCCTTATCCAGAAAGAAGTGGCTTTTCAAAAACTCGGACTGGTCATCATCGATGAACAGCACCGGTTCGGCGTGATCCAGCGTTCCACCCTCATGCAAAAGGGACGGGTGCCGGATCTTCTGGTCATGACGGCAACACCGATCCCCCGTTCCCTCTCGCTGACGGTATACGGGGATCTGGATATCTCGGTGATCGACGAAATGCCTTCCGGCCGTTCTCCTGTAAAAACAGAGATCATCCGGGGCAAAGAAAGGCAGAAAGTCTATAGGCACATAGACCGGGAGATTCGGGAAGGGCGCCAGGCCTTCATCGTCTATCCATTGATTGAGGAGACGGAAAAAAGCGACCTTGCCGCGGCCAAGGAGATGTCGGAACACCTGGCCAGGGAGATCTTCCCTCATCGCAGCGTCGGTCTCCTTCACGGCAGGATGCGGCCCGATGAAAAAGAGAAGATCATGGAGGCATTCAAACAAAAAGCCCTTCAAATCCTGGTCGCGACGACCGTTGTGGAGGTTGGAATCGACGTCCCGAATGCCACGGTCATGCTGATCGAACATGCCGAGAGGTTCGGTCTTGCACAACTCCACCAGCTCAGGGGAAGAGTGGGACGGGCCGGATACCCTTCCACCTGCTACCTCGCTGCTTCCGGACGGATGACTGAAGAGGCGTCAAGAAGGCTCTCCATTATGAAAAAGACCTCGAACGGTTTTGAAATCGCAGAGGAAGACCTTGCAATCCGGGGCCCCGGAGAGTTTTTCGGCAAGAGGCAGTCGGGCATGCCTGACTTGAGGATGGGAAATATCATCCGGGACATCCGGATACTGGAAGCCGCCCGCAAAGAAGCGTTCTCACGGGTCGGACAGGATCCCCTGCTTCAAAACCCTGAAAATCAACGTCTCATCTCCGAGATACGGAGGCGATATGCAGAAAAGTCTGAACTGATTCGTGTAGGATGAGAATGAAACCGGACTATTCATTGAAAACACAAGGGGGCTCATCCATTCCCATAGAGAAGGATCCCCTGAAATCCCTGCTTGATTTGCTGGCCCGGAACAATCCGGAACTGGACCCGGCAAGGATTCTCAAGGCCTTTGAGTATCTGAAGGAGAGCACCCCGGTCACCAAAGAGGACAAACACGCTGTCAGTATAGAAGACGCCTTGGAGACGGCACAGATCCTTGCAGAACTCCATGCAGACGAAGAGACCATCATTGTGGCTCTGGTGGAAAATCTCACCGCTCAGGGATACCGCACCGCAGATCAGGTCCGGGAACAATTCGGGGATGAAGTCGGCAGCCTGGTGAAGAACGTGGCCCGCACCAGCCAGATCCGGTTCAAAAAACGGATCGAAGAACAGGCTGAAAACTTCCGGAAGATGATCCTGTCCATGGCCCAGGATCTCCGGGTCGTCTTGCTGAACCTTGCCAAACGCCTCCAGGTGATGAGGAGGATCGGCCGTTTTGATGAAACCACACAGAACGAAATCGCCCAGGAGACCCTGGAGATCTATGCGCCTCTTGCCAACCGCCTGGGTATCGCTCTGATCAAGAGTGAGATGGAAGACCTCTGTTTGAAGGTACTCCATCCATCCGTATACAAGGAACTCGAAGAGCGCGTGCCGCAGGACAGGAAAGAGCGGAGTGCCTATATCGACAAAGTAACCGACATGGTCAAAAAGGAGATGGCCGCCCAGGGGATCCCCGGTGAGATTGATGGGCGTCACAAGCATTTCTACAGCATATACCAGAAGATCCTGAAACGCGGTCTATCTTTTGATGATCTTTTCGATCTCATTGCACTGAGGATCATCACAGACACCAATACCCGATGCTATGCCATTCTCGGCATGATCCACTCCATGTGGAAACCGATCCCCGGCAGGTTCAAGGATTATATCGGCGTCCCCAAGTCCAATATGTACCAGTCCCTTCACACCACGGTCATGGGCCCTGACGGCCAGAACGTGGAATTCCAGATCAGGACCCAGGAGATGCACCGGATCGCCGAAGCGGGTATTGCGGCGCACTGGAAGTACAAGGAGGGGATCAAGACTTCCATCTCAACCGAGCACAAGTTCGCCTGGCTCAGGCAGCTCCTGGAATGGCAGCAGGAGCTGAAGAGCCCCCGTGAGTTCATGGAAAGTGTGAAGACCGACCTTTTCGAAGAATCGGTCTATGTTTTTACTCCGACCGGAGACATCAAGGAACTTTCCAGCGGTTCCACCCCGCTGGACTTCGCCTACAGCATTCACTCCGATGTCGGGAACCACTGCACCGGCGCCAAGGTCAACAACCGGATCGTCTCCCTGAAAACCGCCTTAAAAACCGGCGATACCGTGGAAATCCTCACTTCAAAAAACCAGACTCCCAGCAAAGACTGGCTGAAGCTTGTAAAAACAACCAAAGCCAGGAACCGGATCAGCCATTTCCTGACACAGGAAGAACAGAATCGCAGCCTATCCCTTGGACACGAGATCCTGGAGAGAGAGGCCCGGAAACACGGCCTCGTGCTATCCAGGGTTCTGAAGTCCGCCGAGATCCAGAAGGCGGCTTCTGATCTCGGTTTTGCCCAACTGGAAAAGATGATCAATGCAGTGGGATTCGGCAAGCTCTCAGCAAAGCAGATCCTGAACCGTATACTCCCTGAGGCAGCTCCCGAGCCCATCCCTGTGAAACCCAGGAAGACCGGGAAAATACACATCGACGGAATCAAGATCCATGGTATCGGGGATATCCTGGTTCATTTCTCCAAATGCTGCAACCCCGTTCCCGGTGACGAAATCATCGGTTTCATTACAAGGGGCAAGGGGGTATCCATCCACAAGATGGACTGTTTCAATGTCGGAGGCGGCGCAGTTCATTCCGAGCGTATCGTGGAGGTGGAGTGGGACCTCAAGGAAGAGAGAATCCACCAGGTCCGAATATCGGTCCTGACCACCAACCGCCCCGGGATCCTCGCCAATATCAGTGCAAGGATCTCTTCCGAGAACGTCAATATCAGTGCAGCGGATATCCGTACAAGGAAGGATGGCCGTTCCATCTGCATCTTCGAACTGGAGATCCGTAACAGACAGGATCTGGACCGGATCCTTCATGCCATCTCCCAGGTCAAGGAGGTCCTCGAGGTGAAACGGATGACGGAATCGTAACCTCACCGCGCAAAACAGGATTTCTTTCCTGTACAGGATCGCTATTTAAAAGCGGGAGAACCACATGGTTATAAAAAAATACAGGGTCCTGGCCGTAGATGACGAAGACCACATCCTCCAACTGGTCCATTTTGTCCTGAGCCGGTCCGGATACGACTGCATCATCACCCGTTCCGGGATCGATGCCCTAAAAATCATCGAACAGGGGACGCCCGACCTGCTGATTCTGGATATCAACATGCCTGAGATCAACGGATTGGAAATCTGCGAACAGATCAAGAAGAACATCTTTCTCTCCAGGATCCCGATACTGATGCTTTCCGCCATGACCAACGTGGAAGACAGGGTGCACGGTCTCGAGGCCGGAGCCGACGATTATCTCTGCAAACCCTTTGACAACAGGGAACTGGTCGCCAGGGTGCATGCGTTGATCCGCCATACGGTCCGGGAAGCGGACAGGAATCCAACCACCAACCTGCCCGGCAATGCTGCTGTGGAGAGGGAGATCCTGAGAAGGCTCGACCAGGGAGAGCCCTTTGCGATCTGCTACCCGGACCTGGACGACTTCAAGGCTTATGCGGATACATACGGATTCGATTCGGCCAACAAGGTGATCCAGATGACAGGACGGATCATAGCCGGCGTCGTGATTTTGGAAGGGGGCGAGGGCGACTTCATCGGCCATATAGGCGGGGACGACTTTCTTGTGATCACCCAGCCTAATCGTGCAGAAATCATCTGTCAGAAGATCATCCGGGAGTTCGATGATAAAATCCGTTCCCACTATCAGCCCAGACATCTCGCACAAGGCGGGTTTACGGCTGTGGACCGGTCTGGAATAAAAAAGAAGTTCTCCATCATGAGCATATCCATCGCTGTGGTGTTAAACGAGAATAATTCCTTTCAGAACCTTTCAGAGATCGGCCATAGGGTCGCCCAGGTCAAAAAGAAGGTTAAAAGCATGGAAGGTAGTCATTATAAAATTTACAGAGGTTGAGCTCTTTTCTTTTGTTTCTTTCGTGTTTAAGATGAGCTACGCATAAATTGGGAATCAAAGGTTCTCTTGCACCCCTTAAGAATCAAAGATCAAAGATAAAAAATCAAAATGACAAATCAAAATATAAAAATGGCGCAGCCTCTTTCGTGCCGAGGCGTAGCTTGGAGCTTAGCAGAAAGCTAAGACTGGTGCAAAGCCTGACTTGCATTCAAGACATAAGCTCCCCATCAGAACCCTTATTGATATTCATTTTTTATTTTTTCTCTGTCATTTTGATCTTTGATTTTTTATCTTTAACTTATATAATAGCCATACAAATTTCTTACGAAAGAACCTTTCTTTCACAGCAGAAGCCGCCTTCGGTTATGGGGTTCCTATGTCCAAGGTTTTCATCAATGGAGAGTTTTTCACGGAAGAGAATGCCAGGATCTCGGTCTTCGACCATGGTTTTCTTTACGGGGACGGCATCTTTGAAACCCTTCGATCCTACTCCGGCCGCATCTTTCGAATCATGGACCACCTCGACCGTCTGTTTGAATCTGCCCGCAGGATCTGCCTCTCCATGCCCTGGGACCGGCCTACCCTCACGAAGATCCTGAATAGATGTCTGGCTGCCAACGAATGCAAGGACGCCGTACTGCGCCTTTCCGTCTCCAGAGGGGTTGGGCCTCCCGGTCTCGATCCTGATCTCTGCTTAAAACCCACCATTACTGTGCTGACACGACCCTTTAACGGCTACCCGGAAGAGATGTATAAGGACGGGATAAGGATCACATTGGTCCATGTTAAAAAAATCCTCCCCGAAGCAATCGATCCAAACATCAAGTCAACAAATTTCCTCAACCATATCCTGGCAAAGATCGAGGCCAAAAGAGCCGGGGCCGATGAAGGGATCCTCCTGAATCATGACGGATTCCTGACCGAAGGAACGGTCAGCAATATATTCTTTGTAAAGGAACGGATCCTTTTTACGCCGGCATTATCTTCCGGAATCCTCGACGGGATCTCAAGAAAGGTGGCCCTGGAAATTGCCATGGAAAAAGATATCCCCGTCAAGCAAGGGCTCTTTCTGCCTGAGGATCTCGAGACCGCAGACGAGGTCTTTCTGACCAATACAACCTACGAGATCATGCCGGCAGGCTGGATTGAGCGGAAAAAGCTGAATATCGGCCCCATAACCCGACAGATCCGGGCCGCATTCCAGGAGCGTGTCAGGAGATAAGGGGCACATTCCCTGAGCGTAAACCTTGAAAAGTGCGTTAACCCATTGCCGTATATAAACTTTTGGGAAATTTAGCCTTGCAATCCATTTGGATCTATACTATGATGGAAACATCCGGTATCGCTGTGCTTTCTAAACTCTATAAACATCAGGTTTGCAATACTGCCTTTCCACAGGGAGGGGTCATCAATGGGTAAAAAAATTCTATTGGCGGACGACAGTGTGACCATCCAGAAGGTCGTGGAACTCACACTGGCCGATGAAGATTATGACATGACCATGGTTTCTGACGGTGCTGCCGCCCTGCAGAAAGCCCAAGAGATCCAACCCGATCTGATTCTTGCCGATATCGTCATGCCGGAATTGAATGGTTATGAGCTTTGTGAAAAAATAAGGCGGAATCCATCCCTGTCCCATGTACCGATTCTTCTGCTCTGCAGCACCTTTGAAACCTTTGACCAGGCCCGGGGAACGCTTGTAGGAGCCGACGACCATATTATCAAACCCTTCGAGTCCGAAGAGCTGATCCGGAAGATCCGGGTCTGCCTGGAGAAAAAACCAGAACCGGCCAAAGGTCCTGCGCCCTCTCCAGCCAAGGAGAAGGTTGCCCCCCTTTCTGAATTCACCAAAAAAGCCGTTGTGTCAGAACCTGAAAAGGTGGAGGAGGAAGGTTTCGAATTCGAACTGACTGACGAATTCATGACTGAGGCAATGGATTCGCATTTCACTTCAAAAGAGCAAACCTATGGAGAACCCATTTCAGAAGCGTCCGTGCCGTCTCCAGAGGAAGATTTTGCAGGAGAGATCTCTCCTGAGTCTTTTGAAGAGTTTCCTGAACCCGAAGAAATAAAAACAACCGATGCCGGTGCAGAAGAATCTCCTGCGGAGGAGCAGTCCATATTTGGTGAGTATCCATCTTCTTCCGGAGCACAGGAGATCGACAAAGAACTTATCGAAGAGGAAGAGGTCCAGCTTTACGAGATCCCCGAAGAGTATGCTGAGGGCCCTGATATCCTGAAGATCAGCGAGGTCCGGGAAGAAGCGCCTTTTCAGGTTGAAGCCCCTCCAATGGATATGGATTCCTTCATGTCCAGGGAGATGACAATCCCAGGGCCATCCTATACTCCAGAACCACAACAAGACCTATCAGAAGAGGAAATACTAAGTGCGGTGCAGGAGCAGAAAAAACCCGCATTTGTAAAAACACAAGAAGTAGAGAGTCTCTCAGCCGTATATGCATCTGAGGATTCAGCGGAATCCTTTGAGGACGTCTATCCGACATGGGGCGCAACCACCTCGGAATGGGCACCGGAACTGACCGACTTTGGAGGTGAACTTGAAAAAAGCTCTGACCCTGTTATAGAAAAACCTCTTAAAGACAAGGTGGTCAACCGGCCTATATCAGCCGTCGACGAAGAATCCGTAAGGAAAATGCTTTCCGAGATGGTCAACAAGATGGCATCTGAAATCATCGAACGTGTAGCATGGGAGGTCATCCCCGATCTGGCTGAAATGCTGATCCAGAAGGAGATCCAGAGGCTTCAGGAGAAAGTAGAGCACTGAAATATAGGCCCACACACATATGCGGTACAAAGGTGTATTCATTGCCGGAACGGATACTGGGGTAGGAAAAACCATCGTCGCAGCAGCGCTTGCCCGTACCCTTTTAAACAAAGGCGTGGACGTGGGTGTCATGAAGCCCGTTGAGACCGGATGTGCCATGGGCCCCAAGGGCCTCATCTCCACAGACTCGGAATTTCTGATTAAGGCTGCACACACCAAGGACATCAAGAATCTCATCACCCCTTATGCCTTGAAGGCCGCAGTGGCTCCCTGTGAAGCGGCAGAGATGGAGGGCGTAGAGATTATTGAAGAATATATACTGGATAGTTATCTCCAGCTGCAAAACAGGCACGAATTCATGGTGGTCGAAGGGGCCGGGGGATTACTGGTCCCCATCTACCGGCGATTCATGGTATCAGATCTTATCCAGCTCCTGGAACTTCCTGTCATCCTGGTGGCCCGACCTGACCTGGGAACCATCAATCATTCCCTTCTATCAATCCGATATGCACAAAGCATAGGGCTTCATGTTCTCGGCTTTATCATCAACCGGCGGAATGAGGATATCAAGATTGCTGAGGAAAAGAGCCCGATCATCATTGAGAACCTCTCCGGTGTTCCCTTCCTCGGCGGCAAGCCTTACATTGAAGACTCACTTCTGGATGAGGAGTTCATTGAAAAGTCTGCGGTACTCTTCTCACAGCTGATCAAGCTCGACTGTCTTGGGGTCTGATCGCCCGGGGCGTCTTCCCTCCCCTGCTCCTTGTGACCAGCGGAACACACAGTGAAAGAACTGTCGCTGCAATACAGAAGTAAGCAAATAAATCTCCAAAATGGGTGTAGAATGTTCTGTCCATCTTCAGCAGCGTCAAATCCTCGGTAAAGGCATCCTCCACAAAGATATCGGTCTGTTTGACTATTCTGCCGTCCTGAGCAATCACACCGGAAATCCCGCTGTTGGCGGACCTGACCACAGGGACCCGGTTCTCCACGGCCCGGAATACCGCCATGGAGAAATGCTGGTATGGGGCAGAAGAACGCCCGAACCAGTCGTCATTGGTCAAGGTGGCAATAAAGTCCGCGCCTTCCAACACAAACCTCCTTACCAGATCAGGAAAGATAACCTCGAAACAGATCGGTGTTCCGCAGAGACCTTTTCCGGTCTGCATCAGGGAAATCTTTTTTCCAGGCGTAATATCCCCGATTTGGTCGGTAATGGGTTTTATAAAGAAGAGCGCCTTTCGGAACGGAACGTATTCTCCGAACGGAACAAGATGGATCTTGTCGTATCTCCCCTTCAGTCTGGCCCCTGGAGAAACAAGGAAGGCGCTGTTATAGAAACGGCTATCTCCGTTCATCGCCGTATAATCCGGACTCCCAAACAGGACATCTATCCCCAAATCATCTATGAATTCAAGAAACTGTGACTGATATTCCTTCTCGGTCATGAAAAAAAATGGGGCCGAGGCTTCCGGCCATATAATAAGATCAGGTTTCTCTCTGGATGCACGCCGCGTCAGCCGCATATATACGGCCAGGATTTTGTCCCGTGATGCCGGATCCCATTTCTGATCCTGTTCGATATTCCCCTGCACGACCCCTACCCTGATGCTGGATTGTTGTTCCGCTGTATGAATCCCATGCAGCCTGTAGGCGCCATAAGAGACGGTGAGCCCGACAATAATCATAAGGACCAAGAGAGGAGAGAAGAACCCGCGGACAGAAAAGGAATCCTTTAAACTTCTGAGGACCTCGGCAAACACGGTGTTGATCATGACCAGAAGGAAGCTGACCCCGTACACTCCGGTGATGTCGGCAACCTGGATCACCAGAAGGTTCTTGTACTGAGTATAACCGAACAGGGCCCATGGAAAACCGGTCAGCAAATACCCGCGGGCATATTCCAAGGCTACCCAGAGTGAGGGTGCACCAAGCAGCAAGGGGATCCCTTCACGATGCATCCAGCTTACGCCATAGGCAAAAAGACCGGTATAAGAGGCAATATAAAGTGAAAAGAGCACCAGGATGAAAAGGCTCAGAATCTTCGGGACGTGTCCGTAGTTCTCCATGGTGTACGTCACCCAGTAAAGCGTCCCCATGGAAAAAACAAACCCTGTAATCAAGCCGCAGCCCAGGGCCGATAAACGCTTCTGCGGCCGATTCAGCGCATGCAAGAGCGGAAGGAGCGCAAAGAATGCAAGGGCGGATAACTCCGTTCTCGGGAAAGAAAGGGCCATGAATATCCCTGAAATCAACGACAACAGGGCATTCAGGGATGTAAGTTTCTCGTAAAAATTACGCAACATCAGAATCTATCATATCGGGCGGTTTCTTTTTATGAGAGAGGTCTCCGCATATCTCAAGACCAGGTTACTATTGTGCGCTTTAAAAGTTTAAAAATCAAATTTTGTTTTGACATGATATCATAGTCAGCCTTATAATTAAATCAGGATTAAAAGCGCTTTGAAAAAGGGAATATGAGGTTACGGTAGACGGATATCACAGGTTTCATGAGCCGTTCAGCAAGGAGATTTTCATCATGACATACCGATCAAATCGTTTCTGCCTCTCCCTTTTTCCGGTTCTTTTATGTTTATGCATGATCTGCTCATCCATTACATGGTCTGCTGACCTCGATGCCCTCAGCAGTAATTCTGAGGTGATCCTCTTCGGGAAGGTCATGGAAACCCAGTGCCATTGGGCTGAAACCAGTCTGAATATCATGACCCATACAAAATTCCTTGTAGAAAAAAATATCAAGGGCCTTTTCCGCTCAGGGGATACGGTGACCATAGAGACACTGGGTGGATGTATAAACGGAATGAAACAGGTCAGAACCGGTTCACCTGCTTTAAATAAGGGGGAACATGCACTTGTATTCCTGAACAGCGGGCCAAAGGGTGTTTACGTAGTCTATCAGCAAAATGAAGGAGTCATCCCTTTTTCTGATCATGGTGAAGATCAAATATCCCATGATGGCAGAAAACTATCGAGTCTGATCAGTGAGGTCAGCCTCGTCCTTCAAAAATAGTACCCGTGCCGGAGGGGAGTCTCCTCCCCTCCGGTTTTGAGCATCTATTGGGCTGTGACCACAAACTCGATTCTTCGGTTCCGGGCACGGCCTTCTTCCGTTTTGTTATCTGCAATGGGCTTGCTCTTCCCGAATCCTACAGTATTGATGCGCCCAGAATCAATTCCTAAGTTTTTCACCAGGTAGTCTTTGACTGCCTTGGCCCTTCTCTCGGAGAGGTTCTGATTATACGCGTCAGTGCCGATATGGTCGGTATGTCCTTCGATCCTGACCTTGACCGATTCAAACTTCTGCAACACAGTTCCGGCCTCTTTCAGGGTTGGCTCTGAAGAAGGCCTTATGGTAGACTTATCAAAATCAAAGGTAATCCCTTCAAGAATGAACGTAGTCTGTTCAGCCGGAGAAGGAGGCGGGGTTTTGGTTCCCGGGCACTTCCGTTTCACGGTCGATGCCGTATCCCGAACTTGTTCATCGGCCACAGCGTTATACCTTCTGGCAAACCACCAGTGTTTTTCTGATAATTCTTCATCAATGTGCGCCAGAGTTGCTTCGGCTTTGGCATATTCCTGGGGAGCACATTCCTTTGCGTTGCCAGGAAGCGCATTAAAGATCCGGAGCGCATTGTCATAATCACCCTGAATGGCCTGTTTTACAGCCATTGAGGTACAGCCGAAAAGCATCAGAGAAAATCCCAATATCAACAATAAGTATCTTTTTTTACCGGACATCATCCTCACCTCCTTTATTTAGATTTCTGCAGGGCCTTCTCAGCCATGGCCTGGGCCTTTTCACCGAAGACCTTGGCGTTCTTGTCATCCGCTTCCGAGAGTTCATCTTTTGCGACATTTAAATGTTCTATTGCGCTGTAATATTCATAGGCTGCCTTCTTTTCCGCACCGGCAGACGCAGCCTCACTGATCATCTGCTCCACAGACTTGATGTCTTTGGGCGTATAAACAGCGCATCCTGATACGAACAGACCAACCAAAAAAAGACTTGACGCTCCCATCAACAGTTTCATCCTCTTCACCCCCTTTCAAGTAATCTGTTTAAATATTGGTTGTAATTCTTTGAAAATAATAAATGTTTGAACGAGTTTACCATTTTTTAGAATTTTGTCAAGTAAGTCAGAATAAAAAAGATCTTTCCCACGGCTTTTTATACATTTTCCAGAGTCCACGGAGAATCTCCTTGCAATCGCATACCAGGATTTGTTATATTTCCGATTTTGAAAAACTTGTACAGGCTGGAACGCATGGACACTCTGGACCCTGAACGCGAAAAAGCACTGGAAGCGGTCATCAAGAATAAATTAGAAGATGGCCGTCTCCCCTGTGCAAAGGCTTTTGAGATCGCAAAAGAGCAGAAAGTCTCCAGACAACAAGTTGGTGAGATCTGCAACCGGGCCCGGATCAAGATCAGCCGCTGCCAGTTAGGGTGTTTTGAATAAATGCGCATGAGAAACACAACTCAGTCCATAATCAGCCGGGCAGTATTTTTTAGTTCCTTTTTCTTGTGCCTTGCTTTCCTTGATTTTCAATCAGCTTCTGCCAATTCCTATGAGGATCAGGTAGAGGAATCCATCCAGAAATTTTTACAGGATGCCTTTCACAATTTCCTCTATCATGGGGCATACCTGGACCAGGAAAACCATTACCTCGTCATTTCCTTGAAGATCCATCCAGGCCTGCTTTCAAAAATGATGCAGCAAGATCCGCATTCCATCGACGAGATCCTGGCTTATAATATAATCAAATCTCTATATACACAGCGTTTTTCCTCTTACCTTCTTGCATTCCCAAAAATACAAGGTATATCTGTGATCATCTCATGGCAGGGTTGCCAGAGAATCACAGACCGCACAGGACCGGAAAAGATCCTTCTGAAGGACGGGATTTCCGAGTTTGACCGCTTTGATGTCAATCGAAGCCTTTATTTTAAAAAATTTGGGATTGTCCAGATGGCTTCGGATATGTTCTCTGCCGGGAAACTCTTTGACCAGATGGATTTTACCCACATGGATGGAGTGAGTTACAAAGGGATCCCTTTTCACAGGTTTCCGGATAGCCTGTTTCCGGATAGCCCCTTGACAATTCAATAATAATATAATAAACTTAGTTCGGTATTAACTTGGATTCTTTGAGGAGGATTGATAACATGAGAGAACAGATCGAAAAAGCACTGGATAAGATCCGTCCCGCACTTCAGCGGGATGGCGGGAACGTGGACTTTGTGGATGTAGTCAATGGCGTGGTCAAGGTGCGTCTTACAGGTGCATGCGGAGGCTGCCCCATGTCCCAGATGACATTAAAGAACGGGATTGAACAGGTTCTTAAAAAAGAAGTTCCTGGGATTGTCAGCGTGGAATCCGTTTAAGGGATCACACCTTCCGGTATTCCTAAGGCGCATCAAGAAACCGTTTGGGAATCACCGGGAAAATCTCATTTACAGCATATAATAATGGAAGGAGGGAATAAAATGGCTCATCGTATTACTGAAGAATGTGTCGCATGCGGGACCTGTCTTGCAGAATGCCCTGAAGAGGCTATTTCTGAAGGCGATCTCTATGTGATCGACCCAGCTAAATGTTCGGATTGCGGCAACTGTGCTGAAGTCTGCCCCACAGATGCAGTAGCTACTGAATAACCTGACTAATCTGTCTGATCCCCCCCGGTATCCCCGGGGGGGGATTCATCCCTCAATGATCTTGACATGGCATTTCCGGGTCCTTGGACCATCGAATTCACAGAAGAAAACTGACTGCCAAGTTCCTAAAACCAAACTTCCTTTCTCTACAATGACCGTTTCAGAGGATCCGACAAGGCTGGCCTTGATGTGTGCATCGGCGTTTCCTTCCATGTGTCTGTATTCTCCGGACACCGGGATCAGGGATGATAAATGCTGCAGGATATCCCGCTGCACATCAGGATCAGCATTTTCATTGATGGTTACTGCAGCCGTGGTATGAGGGACATAGACGACGCATAGACCATCTTTTACGCCCGACTTGTCTAAAACCTTTTGAATCATCGGGGTAATGTCAACCATTTCGACCCGGTTCTTGGTCTGAATCGTCAGGATTTCATACACTCTGTCTTGTCCTTCTTGAGTGCCTGAATCATAACACATCCCATGAGACGTGACAACATTGAAAGCTCTTCTCTTCAGAACACCTGTTCTTAAAAACATTCTTTGAGCTTGCATGAAGTCCGCAACTATGTTACCATCCATCCTGAATAAAATTAGGACACCTTAAGGTGCCACTATTGTTTTAGAAAGATAACGGTCATGCCCGAAACATTTAAGAACAGAACTCTTTATATCTTTTTGATTCCTTTTTTGATTTATAGCCTTATAGGCCAGGGGATCTTGTCCAGCATGGTTGTCTGCATCAGTGAAAACGACCATGTCGGCATTGAACTGAATAATCACTGTTCCGAATCCCTCCCTTCAAGTTGTGTTCTTGACACTTCAAGAACCTGTAACGTCTGTCTGGATATCCCTATTTCAACAAGCTCCAAAGACCCGAACATCTCATCCATCCAGTATTCCCATGTCATTAAGAATATGATTGACAGGGCATCCTCTGCCCCATGGGTTTTTCAAGGGGAAATCCTGACCGGCGGCCGTTTCCCGCAACGGCCGCCTTTGCTGACTTCAACGTTAACGTCTCTGCAGACGATTGTCCTCCTGGTTTGATCCCTTCAATCTAATCCTCAGATCGCACTTTTTTTGCCCATTGTTTTTGAAATAAAATTAAAACACGACTATCATGGAGGTTTTCCCGTGTATGTAAAATCCTTCTTGTTGTATATTGCAGTTCTTGCATTACTTGAATTTCCTGTCTCCTCTGGCACGCTTTCAGTAACGGCCGGGGTCGGGTTTGCCTCTGCAGAAGAGGGGCACACTATGGAATACTCTTCCGAAAGAGCGGAGTCCGAGGCTGAAGAGCCCACAGGTATCGTGACTCTCGAACAAGCCGTCTCTCTGGCTATTTTGAGAAACCCTGAACTCAAGGCATTCTCCCTGGAAGTTCGTGCACAGGATGCCAGGGCACTGCAGTCAGGGCTTTTCCCCAATCCGGAGATCGGGGTTGAAGTGGAAAACTTCGGAGGGGAAAAAGAGCTCCGGGACTTTGACTCTTCAGAGACCACGGTCCAGCTCAGCCAGTTGATCGAGTTGGCGGGTAAACGCCCCAAGAGAAGAAAAGTTGCCTCTTTAGAGCGGGACCTGGCCGGATGGGATTACGAGGCCAAACGAGCCGATGTCTTGAGTGAGACGACCCAGGCTTTTGTGGATGTTCTGGCCGCCCAGGAACGATTCTCTCTGATGGATGAATTGGCCGGCCTTTCCGAACAGGTCCTCAACACCATTTCGGAACGGGTCAAGGCCGGGAAAGTCTCTCCATTGGAAGAGACGAGGGCCGGGGTCTCCTATTCCACAAGTCTTATCGACCTGGAACGGGCGAGGCGCAGGCTTGATGCATCACGTAAGAAACTTGCCGCTCTCTGGGGGAGTGGAACGCCGCTCTTTGAAAGGGTTGATGGAGAGCTGGAAAGAATTGCTCCCATCCTGTCGGCAGCGCAGTTGGAGGATACGATTTCCAAAAACCCGGATATCGCCCGTTGGTCCGTTGAAATGGAACAACGACAGGAAACGGTGAAGCTGGAGAAGGCCGAAAGAATCCCCGACCTGACCTTGAGCGGGGGAATCCGCCGGTTTAAAGAGACGGACAACAACGCCTTTGTTATGGGGCTCTCCATTCCCCTGCCTCTCTTCGATCGTAATTCGGGAGGCGTGCGGGAGGCGCGGCAGCGCCAGTCCAAGGCAGTGGAAGAACAACGGGCTGCAGAACTGATCGTGCTGAACGCTCTAGCTGAAGCCTATCAGGAACTCTCCATTGCCTACGCTGAGGCAAAAGCCCTGCAGCAAGATGTACTGCCCGGAGCCCAAACCGCCTTTGACGGCGCAAGTGAAGGTTACCGCCAGGGCAAATTCGGTTATCTGGATGTCCTCGACGCCCAACGAACCTTTTTTGAGGCCAGAGGCCGATATATCGAATCACTGGCGTCCTATCACAAGTCGAAGGCCCAGGTGAATCGGCTGACCGGGGTCGGGCTTGATGCCGTTTTCAAAGAAATATCACAAGAATGAAGGGAGACGTAATGAAGCGAATCTTTACCATTGCCATCGTACTGGTCGGAGTTGTTCTGGCCGCGGTGATATATAAACAGTTTCAACCCACAGATAAGACGCCGGAGCAGGCACATGTAAATCAGAAACAGAGCGATCACGACGATCATGCTGAAAAAACGGATCAGGACCACAATGAAGAAGACGGTGATAGGAAGGTGGCCCGACTCACCGAAGATGAGATGAAGGAGCTCGGCATCGAAGTCCGGACTGCCGGTCCCGGCCGCATCAAGGTCCATGTCAGTCTGCCGGGTGAAGTGACCGTCAACGCCGACAGGCTGGGCCACGTGGTTCCCCGAGTGCCGGGCATTGTCCGTGAGGTCAAGAAGACCCTCGGTGAAAAGGTTCAGACCGGAGAGGTGATGGCCGTGCTGGAGAGCCGTGAACTAGCTGACGCCAAGTCTGCCTATTTGGCGGCAAAGGAAAGGGAAGATCTGGCTTTGGCCAACTTCAGACGGGAGAAAGAGTTGTGGACCAAAAAGATCACCTCTGAGCAGGAATATCTGGAGGCCAAACAGAAGCTGGCGGAGGTCCGGATTGAGCTCCGCTCCGCAGAACAGAAGCTCCATGCCCTCGGTTTTTCGGAGTCCTTCGTAAAAAAATTGCCGAGTCAGCCGGACGTGGACTTCACCTATTATGAGATCCGTGCCCCCTTTGACGGGACGGTCATCGAAAAACATATTACTATCGGAGAGGTCCTGCATGAAGAGACCGAGGCTTTTGTGATCGCTGATCTGGACACGGTCTGGGTAAACCTGAGTATCTATCAGAAGGATCTTCCCTTTGTGCAGATCGGCCAGAAGGCGATCATCTCTGCAGGTCAGGGATTACCGGATGCCGAAGGGACGATCTCTTACCTGGGACCCATGGTGGGGGAGAAGACTCGAACGGCCCCGGCGCGAGTGGTCTTACCCAACGAAGACGGTCGCTGGAAACCGGGCCTCTTCGTCAATGCCCAGGTGGTTGTGAGTGAAATGGAGGCCGCTGTTGCTGTTCCAAAGACGGCCCTCCAGACCATGGAGGATCAGTCCTCCATCTTTGTCCGTACCGAGGAAGGATTTGAGCCTCGAGCTGTTTCAGTGGGAAGAAGCAATGATGTCAATATTGAAATCCTCTCCGGTCTTGAAAAAGGAGACCGTTACGTCAGCAAAGGGGCCTTCACACTGAAAGCGGAAATCGGGAAAGAGGCATTTGGTGAGGGGGACGAGCATTAAGAGACGCTCTTTTCAGCAGCAGCCATTGCCCCTTTCTTAATAAGACAAGAATCCTTCTGGTTTTGATAACAGGCAGGAATAAAAGGAGTACAGAGCATGATAGAGAAGATTATTCAATTTACCCTCAAGAGCCGTCTTCTTGTGTTGGTGTTGGGGGTCCTGGTGATGGCGGCGGGTTTCTACAGCTACCGCGGCCTTCCCGTGGATGCCTTCCCGGACGTCTCCCCCAATCTGGTCCAGGTCTTTACCACTACCGAGGGTCTGGCGCCGGAGGAGGTCGAAAAATATGTCACCTACCCGGTCGAAGTTGCCATGAATGGACTGCCGGACATTCAAAATATTCGCTCTGTTTCCAACTTCGGCCTGTCCGTTGTGAACATCTACTTCGAAGACGGGGTGGATATCTACTTTGCCCGCCAGCTTGTGAACGAACGGCTACAGGAGGCCCGTGAACAAATTCCCGAAGGATTCGGCGAGCCCATGATGGGGCCGATCTCCACGGGCATGGGCCTGGTGCTCTTTTATTACCTGGAGGACGAAACAGGTGAGCGGTCTTTGGAGGAACTTCGGGTCATTCAGGACTGGCTGATTAAGTTCCACCTGCAGACCGTGCCGGGAGTCACCGAAGTCCTCGGCATCGGGGGTTGGGAGAAACAGTTTCATCTCGTGGTGAATCCTGACGCCCTGCTGCGCTTTGATGTGACCCTCCCTGATGTGATCGAGAAGGTTCGGGCGAACAACCTGAATGTGGGCGCCCAATTCATAGAGAAGGACGCGGAGGAGTTTATCGTTCGTTCCGTGGGCCTTGCGAGTTCCATTGACGATCTTGAGAACATCGTGATCAAATCCGAAGACGGAACACCGGTCTTTCTGAAACAACTGGCGGATATACAGATCGGCGGGGCCGTGCGCCGCGGTGTTCAAACACGAAACGGAGTCGAAGAAGTCGTCGCGGGCATGGTGGTGAAGCTCTTTGGGAGCAACTCCTCCACGGTCATCGGAGCGGTTGAAAAAAAGCTTGAAGAGATCAACAAGATCCTTCCCAAGGGCGTCCGGATCGTCCCCTATTATGAACAGAAGACGCTTGTTGAAGCATGCGTGGCGACCGTAACGGACGCACTCGTCGAAGGAATCGTCTTTGTGGCACTTGTTCTCTTCATCTTTATGGGAGCCTTTCGTCCGAGCCTGGTGGTCACGCTGGCCATCCCCTTTTCCGTGCTCTTTGCCATGCTGGGAATGCGAATCTTTGGAATTTCGGCCAACCTCATGTCCTTCGGGGGAATCGCTATCGCCATCGGCATGATGGTGGACGGAACCATCGTGATGGTGGAGAATGTGGACCGGATGCTGCGTGAATCCGAGCCGGAAACACCGCTCATCCAGATTGTGGCCCGTGCCTGTGCCGAGGTGGCCCGTCCTATCTTGTTTGCCGTGTCGATCATTATTATTGTTTTCCTCCCCCTCTTCACTCTGCAGGGGGTGGAAGGCAAGACCTTCCGGCCACTGGCCTACACCGTGGCCATGGCCATGCTGGGTTCCCTGATCTTTGCTCTCTTCCTTGCGCCGGTCTTGTCCCATTTATTGATGCGAAGACCCAAGTCTACCGGGAAAGAGGATCACGACCATGAAATTGCTGTGGTCCGTTGGCTGAAGAGGTCTTATGAGCCGCTGGTCAGGTACTTTGTGGGGCATCGTCATCTGGCCGTTGGATTGGCCGTTTCCCTGATTCTTGTGGGCATGTTAGTCTTCCCACGCCTGGGTTCGGAATTCACTCCGACCCTGCAGGAAGGGACCTTGGTCCTGCGTCTCACCATGGCGCCGTCCATCTCCCTGACGGAGAGCACACGCGTCACCTTGCGTGCGGAGAAACGACTCATGAAAGTTCAGGAAATCACGGGTGTGGTGACCCGGATCGGTCGGGGGGAAGTCGGAGCGCATACCGACCCCGTTAACAGCGCTGAAATCTATATCCTGCTTAAACCTAAGGAAGAGTGGCGTGTCTCTTCCCAGGAGGAACTGGAAGAGACCATACGCAGCGAGATCGGTGAGATCCCTGGTGTGCTTACGAATTTCACCCAGCCTATCGCCATGACTGTGGATGAGCTGCTGGAAGGCGTTCGGTCCGAGTTGGCGATCAAGCTATTCGGGGATGATCTGGATATCCTGAAGCAGAAGGCCGATGAAGTCGCCGCCGTGATCGAAGGGGTCCGCGGCGCAGCAGACGTGCAGGTCGACCAGGTCTCAGGAATGCCGCAGCTTCTCGTCCGGGTAGACCGTCAGGCTATTGCCCGGTACGGCATTAATGTATCCGATGTCCAAGAGGTGATCCGTGCTGCCGTGGGCGGCGAGGTGGCCGGCGAAATCTTCGAGGGTATCCGCCGTTTTGAGATACTGGTCCGGTATGCGCCGGAATACCGGAGCACGCCTGAAAGCATCGGCCAAATCCTTATCAATGCCCCAAACGGCACCAAGGTTCCGCTGGCCCAACTGGCGACGATCAAAGAAGTGATTGGCCCGCGCCAGATCACTCGGGAAAAGAACCAGCGATTTATCACGGTCCAATGCAACGTGATGGACCGCGACATCGGTTCCTTCGTCGGGGAAGCGCAGGCGGCTATTGATCGGAAGGTAGATCTGCCGCCCGGTTATCTTGTCACCTGGGGCGGTCAGTTCCGCCTGCAACAGGAGGCCAATAAACGCCTGGCGGTTGTCGTCCCGATCACCTTGTTCATCATCTTTTTGCTCCTTTTCTCAAGCTTCAACTCGTTGAAGAACTCTCTTCTGATCTTCCTGAATATTCCCCTGGCCCTGGTCGGTGGTGTCGTGGCCTTGTGGATTTCCGGGCAGAATCTTTCGGTTCCTGCATCCGTTGGTTTCATTGCTCTTTTCGGGATCGCCCTCTTGAACGGCATCGTTCTCGTAACGTACCTGAATCAGCTTATGCGGGACGGAATTTCGGTCGATCAGGCTTCGGCCCAAGGGGCGTGCTTGAGACTTCGGCCGGTTCTTATGACCGCCATGGCTGCATCGCTCGGTATGATTCCGCTCCTTTTTTCACATGGGATCGGCAGTGAAGTGCAACGTCCCCTGGCGACTGTCGTCATCGGCGGGCTTGTGACCTCTACCATCCTGACCCTGCTGGTCATACCGGCATTATATAAGTGGTTTGCCATTAAACCTGAAGAAGAAGTGGTCATGAAATAACAAAGGAGGTTCAAATGAAAGAGATTACGGCGTATATCAAACCACACAAACTGACTGAAGTGACCTCGGCCCTGCAGAAGGTGGAGGGGCTTCGAGGCGTCAGCATTGTAGACATCAAAGGATTCGGACGGAGGGGAGACAAGGACTCCCCTCACCCGGTCACCGACGACCTGATGGACTTTGCTCCTTATACAAAACTTGAGATATTCTGCCGGGATGATCTGCTGGATGAAATCATCTCCATCATTGAAAAGAAGGCTTATACGGGGCTTCGCGGGGACGGCAAGATTTATGTTTTCGATGTTGAAAAGGCAATCAAGATCAGCAAGGGCGAGATAGGCTGAAAGGTTGCATCATGAAAGAACCCCTGTTTCCTAACAGGAGAAAAAATAGCGGAGAGACGTTATGCAAAGAATAAAACAAACCATTCTGTCAATCTTCATTCTCGTTGCCTTATGGATTCTCTTCTCGGGATGCACAGCCAACCGGATCAATCTGGTAGAACAGGGAGCGGTTTCCCTTGTGATGGTCCAATCCAAAATGATCACTATCTCCAAAGCCTATGTTTATCAGGATGTGGATGTGCTTGAGGTCTCTGGAAATGTAAAACGCCGTGATAGTTCTATTGGTAACTGGGGACACGTTGATATCTCGGTGATCAACCCTGGAAACGAGATTGTTGATCAGGTCAGCACTCGCTACTACCCTGGAATCATCCGGCGAAGAGGGGCAAGAGAATCGTTTTTCACAGCACGCCTGACCGCCATCCCCCCAAAGGGAAGCATCGTTCGGGTAGCTTATCATGAAGCCGTCAAGTCCGGCAATGGAGTATTCGATTGCGGACAGAACGCGGCGGAGATAGGGAGGTGACAGAATGTGATTATGCTCATTGCATTTTTTCACCCTTTTCTTTCATAGAACTCGTTTTCGGTCGTGGATGCACTACATAAAATACACGGTTTCCCAGGCCTTACCGTCACCAAGGTGCAGGGGTTCGGCAGGGAGAAGGGGACTTGACCAAACCAGTCATGCGAGGTCTCATCGAGAGAGGAAAGTCTGAGAAAAATCCATTTCAGAAACATAATACCGTTCTTAAAAAAAGTTTGACATGGACACCCCGCAAAGATATAATGACTTCCGAATATTTTAAAGGAGATCGTTTTGGAAAAAAATGAAGCTCATCCGCTATCCAAGGGGAAAAATCAACCCGGGAAAGACATGGGTATACTTTCCAGCATTTATTATTCATTTAATTCAATCAAGCTGACCGTATCCCTCTTCATCCTTTTGGGCCTTGTTTCCATCGCAGGGACCATCATTGAGCAGGGGGGCGACCCCGCAAAATATGCCCAGGAATATAGTGAAACCACAATCCGGGTCTTTCGTTTTCTCGGCCTGTTTGACATGTACCATACGCCCTGGTTCCTGACGATCCTTCTTCTTCTCCTTTTAAACCTGATCGTCTGCACCATCGAAAGGCTCCCCCGGGTCGTACGATTTGCAAAAAACATCAAGCCTGTACTTGATATGGGAGATGAAAAAAAATATCCCTTTGTGGAGACACTCCGAATTCAAGGGAATACCCCGGACCAGATCGAACGGCAGTTCAGGCGTTACACGCGCATCCCGCCGTGGATCCTTCTGGTGGATATCCTCTCCCTTGGTTTTGCTGCTTTTCTTGCATATAAATACCCGATGAACGTTCTGGAGTTCGTGGCTTTCATTCTGGTCCCGATAACTTATATCGTGCTTCTGAATTTCCGAGGCAAGGTTGTGCGCACGGAGCACCAGGGGGCCGTTCACATCTTTCTGAACCAGTGGCTGCTGAGCCGGTTCGGTGTTTATATTGCCCATGCAAGCATCGTGATCATCTTTCTTGGAGCCATCATCGGCAGCCTCTTTGGATTCAAGGGGTATATGCAGATCAATGAAGGAGAGACCACAAACCAGATGTACCTCCGGTCGGATAAACTGATCGATACGGTCCCGGCTGCTCTTCGATCCCTCTTTTCCAAAGGCGGCCACGCGGATCAGGCAGGGATGACTAACGAACACAATAATTTCAAAAGCCTGCCCTTTGCCATTCGATGTGACGATTTCTCCATCAGCTACTATGAAAACACGGGCCGTCCCAAGGACTATACCAGCAACCTGGTGGTTATCCGTGACGGCAGGGAGGTCGAAAAAAAGACCATCGAGGTCAACAGCCCTCTGATCGTGGACAATATCTATTTCTATCAGTCCAGTTACGGACAAACCGGGAGACCTGGAGTGGTTGTCCTCTCAGTCTCTTTGCCCGGCGTACCCGCGCAGGATTATGGTGCCCGGATCAACGGGTCTTTTTCTGTCGAGGGAACCGGCGCCGAAATTATGGTCAATAGCTTTGTCCCTGATTTTACGATTGTCAATGGACATGTGACGCAGCGGTCCAATGAGTTAATCAACCCTGCTGTTTATATCACGGCCACGGAAGGAGAAAAAATCCTTTTCAGCGGCTGGATGTTCCCGAACTATCCCGAATACAGCATCAAAACCGGCAATTTCGATATCCGTTTCAAAGACTACTGGGGATCCCAGTATACCGGAATCCAGGTGGCCTACGATCCCGGCGTGGAAGTGGTCTGGATCGGATGCAGCCTCCTTGTGGTAGGGTTGCTCATATCCTTCTTCCACTCCCATCAGCGGATATGGGCCAGGATCAGCGGAGATGAGATTGTGCTTGCAGGAAGTACGCATAAGAATCAAATGGCTTTTGAACATAAATTCAATGAACTGAAGAATCTTCTCAAGGACTAAGGGAGAAAACCATGGGTCTCTTTGAAATGAGCCAGACATCATTCAATGTGTCAGGGATCACCTTTCTGATCGCAACGGTGTTGTATGTAATCTACCTCGGGGCACGGAAACCAATCATTGGAAATATGGCAACCGGTTCGACAGCCATCGGCGTGGCCGCTCTGACCGCAGGATTGATCTTAAGATGGATTGATGCCGGTCTTTCGCATCCCCCCTTTACGAATCTTTACGAAACGCTCCTCTTTTTTGCATGGGGGATCGCCCTGGTCTATCTGGTGATTGAATTCAAGTACAAGATCAAGATCGCCGGTGCATTTGTCATCCCGATTTCACTTGCGGCCATGGGTGTGGCCTCCCTTTCCCACAGCAAGGAAATCGAGCCTCTTGTCCCGGCCCTTCAGAGCGCATGGCTCCATTTCCATGTGGCCGTCTCCTCGGTTGCCTATGCCTCCTTTGTGGTGGCCTTCGGATTCAGCATTCTCTATCTGATCAAGGATAAGCTCCAGATGGAGTTTTTTGCCCTCAGTGTCTCCATCATCGGATGGTTCTCCATGATTATAAGCAAGATGTCCATCCTGACCCAGGGCGTCTACAGGATGACTCAGATGGCGGAAGACCATGGCAAATTCTACCCGGTCTATGTCCCCGGGACCGAAACCCCGGTTGAGATCACGATCCCCTATGTAGGCGAATTTTTCCGCATCGTCTTTTTACTTTATATGCTGACCATGGCCCTCTATGCCGCATCCCTGATTTTAAAAAGCAAGAAACTCTCCAGTCTCTCTTTCGGGGCGCTGATTGCCTCATTCGTTCTGCAGAGCGCATCCATTCTCCTGCTTCTCACCAAGATACGGACAATCCCTGAAGTGAGCCTGCAGGCCAATCCCTATGAAATGACCATGCTCTTCATCTCCTGGGTTGCAACCCTGATCTATCTGATTATCCATCTCAGCTACAGCACCTTCCTGGATGCGCTTCCCGACAAGAAGATTCTGGACAACCTCTCCTATAAAACGATCATGGTGGCCTTCCCATTAATGACCATGGTGATCATTACCGGGGCCATATGGGCAAACTATGCCTGGGGCACCTACTGGTCCTGGGACCCCAAGGAGACGTGGTCCCTGATCACCTGGATCGTCTATGCCCTTTACCTTCACGCCCGCATTACCATCGGATGGCACGGACGAAGGACGGCGTACATCTCTATCCTCGGTTTTGTCGTGGTCCTGTTCACATTCCTCGGTGTAAACATCGTTCTATCCGGCCTTCACAGTTACGCTGGAGGATAGCCTGGAGGGATAGGCTCAGCTCTTGACAAAAGACCTCCTGAAACAGTTTGAAGAGGAAATTAAAAAGTGTATTCTCTGCGGAGCATGCCAGTCCGTCTGCCCTGTCTATGCCGAAACCCTGGATGAGGTACAGGTCGCCCGGGGGAGGATGGCCCTGCTGAACGCTGTGCTTTCCGGTGAACTTGAACTCACCGACCACCTCAATGATATTGTCTCATCCTGTATCGGCTGCAAGGCCTGTTCAGCGCAATGCCCTGCCGGGTCTTCAGCAGACCTGGCCAACCTTGCTGCAAAGAACGTCCTGGGCCGGGAGAAGGGCCTCCCCTTTTACGAAAAATTCATCTCCAGGCAGATCTTTTCAAACAGCGGGGCGCTCACGGCCTCTGCACACCTGCTCGACATCATGGGAAGAAGGCTCTATACTCCGCTTTCAAGGATACGCCCCATCCACCCTCTCCTCCCCTATATGCGGAACGGTACAGCAAGGCGTATCCCCCAAACCGCCGGAAAGCTCTTCCGCAAACGTCACCATGCAAACCGTCTGTCATCGAAACCCAGGGGACGGGTTGTCCTGTTCTACGGATGTGCCGTGGATCTCTTCTTCCCGCATTGGGGTGAGTCTGCCATCCGCATTCTGAACCAGGCAGGATTTGAGGTGATCGTGCCCAAGGAGATGACCTGCTGCGGGGCGCCCATGCTCTTCATGGGGGATGCCGAAACAGCACGAAAAAGCATGGAAACCAACCTTGCCGCCATCGGCGATGCAGGACCGGATGCCGTGGTCACCCTCTGTGCGACCTGCGGATCCATGCTCCGTGAACTTTACCCGAAATTCCTTCAAAACAAGGACGCGGACCCCTTGTCCGGAAAAGTCGTGGATCTTCAGGAATTCCTGATATCCCGGAACCTCCTGAACGATGTGATGTTCACTGAAGAAATCCGGTCTCCCCTGCGCGTGACATATCACGATCCCTGCCATCTGAACCGTGGGATGGGCGTGCGGGAGGCTCCCAGGACCATCCTTAAAAACCTTCCCGGCGTGGAGTTCATCGAGATGCGGGACGCAGACCGCTGCTGCGGCGGCGGGGGGCTCTTTTCCATGAGCCATTACGATCTCTCACTGAAGATCGGACGGCACAAAGCCGAACGGATCCGGGAGACAGGAGCCGACGTGGTGGCCACGGCCTGTCCTTCATGCATCATCCATCTCACGGACTTGCTGGAACGGGCGGGTTTGAAAATCCGCGTCATGCACGTCTGTGAACTATTGGATCTTGCCCTGCGGATTCCTGATCCCGGGTTAGCGGCCCTATCCCATTCTTCCAATAAAGGATCATCAAAATAAAAGGGGCCTTTTGCAAAAAAAGTTTACCGGCCATGGGAATCAAAAATAAAGAATCAAATATCAAAATGACAGGGCATAAATAAAAAATGAATATCAATGCAGGTTCTGAGATGAACTTTTTTATGACTCAAGTTTATTAACGTGCGAATAGAAGGGATAGAAAAATATTCTTCGTGCCTTTGTGTCTTGGTGGCCAATCTGTTTTTATATTTTGATTTGCCATTTTGATTTTTTATCTTTGATTTTTGATTCTGCGAATGAGTGCGAGAAGTACTTTGACGTCCAATTTCCATGGGGTTCAGCTTAAACATGAAAGAGGGGAATAAAATATCCTTTACATTTTCTCTCAGAAATCTTATAATTTTGGATCTTTATAGAGAATAACCGATGCAAGGGATCTGAAAATCCATCGCCTTTTACGCATATCATGATAATCATTTGAAATTTAAACCTTTTTTCAGGGAGGCCCCATGAAATTTTTTATGGACACTGCCGATGTATCGGAGATCCGTGAAGGGATGTCCATCGGGATGGTTGATGGTGTAACCACAAACCCTTCTCTGGTTTCCCAAACCGGGAGGACGTTCAGGGATGTCATTGAAGAAATTTGCACCATCGTCAACGGCCCGATCAATGCCGAGGTGGTGAGCACGGATACCGAAGGAATGCTCAAGGAAGCAAGAAGCCTTTCCGAGATCCATCCTAATATCGTGGTCAAAATCCCCATGACGCAATCGGGCATGCAGGCCGTCAGGGTTCTCAGTACTGAAGGGATCAAAACCAACGTGACGCTCGTCTTCTCCCCGACGCAGGCCCTGGTCGCGGCCAAGGCCGGCGCCGCCTATGTCAGCCCCTTTGTTGGCAGGCTGGACGACATCAGCAAAGTAGGAATGGAACTGGTTGAGCAGATCGATACGATCTATCAGAACTATGCCTTTGAGACGGAAATCATTGTGGCCAGTGTTCGAAACCCCCTTCACGTCCTCGAAGCGGCCATGATCGGTGCGGACATTGCAACCATCCCGCTCAAGGTCATGAAACAACTCATGGAACATCCTCTCACCACTTCGGGGCTTGCCCAATTCCTCAAGGACTGGGAGAAGGTACCCAAGTGAATCACCCCTGCCTTTAGGCCTGGGTGATTTACTGATTTTATAATGTCCAAGAATTCTTAACAAAAGAAAAATACTATGCAAGACGCAAAAGAAATCATTCTTGTAGTGGATGACGAACCAACCCTCGTCCGTCTCTCGGAAAAGATTCTCACTTCGTTAGGATACCAGGTCCTGACCGCCACCAGCGGACTTGAAGCCTGCAAAATCCTGGAGGAGAACAAGTACCATATTGACCTTGTTGTCCTTGATTTCATCATGCCCGGAATGAGCGGAGAGGAGACCTTCCAAAGGCTCCGAGAGATCAACCCACATGTCCGAGTCCTCCTCTCATCAGGGTACAGCCGGGAAGGAAAAGCCAAAAACCTTATCGACCAGGGCATTCAGGGATTCATCCAGAAACCTTTTGTCATGCAGGAACTGGCCGATGCCGTGCGCATGGCCCTGGATAAAGAAGCATAAATGGCTGCAAGCCTCCTTGTTCCGCTCTTGCTGCTGGTCAGGACGCGCTGGAGCCTGATCGTTATTCAGTTCTCGGCGTACCTGGGGGCCGTGATCTGGGTCCATCTGATGATCCCGCCTGATCTCCAGGCCGTGGCATTGCCGCCTGATCAGAACAAGGCCCATATCGGGAGGCTTCCTCTGGTTGAACTGCCCGCTGCCGATACGGACAACGATATTCTGGCGATCATCCTCTCCGGCGACGGTGGATGGGCCGATCTCGACAGGGACTTCGGAGATGCATTCCAGAAGATGGGGATATCAACCATCGGTTTCGACTGCCTGAAGTATTTCTGGAAACCGCGCAAACCATCCGAGGTTTCGCGTGACCTGGGTGAGGTTGTGAGGTATTACATGAAGGCCTGGAACAAGCAGGACGTGCTGCTTGTCGGCTACTCCTTCGGTGCTGCCTGGCTCCCCTTTCTTGTCAACCGCCTGCCCAGTGACATCCAGGCCCATGTCAGGCTGGTTGCCCTGCTGGCGCCAGGGGACTATGCCAATGTAGATATCCACGTTGGGGACTGGATCAGGGATGAGCGCCGTGCCGGTGCGCTGAATGTGGCGCCCGAGGCGTCCATCATCAGGTGTCCTGTGCTCTGCGTCTATGGCGAGGAGGAAGAAAGTGAATCAATCTGTCCTGGGCTCAAGGGAGCCGGCGTTCACATTCTGCGCATGCCAAGCGGCCACCACTTCGGAGGCTACTATACCACCATAGAGAACACCATCCTTAATTTCGTGAAACCCGTTACACCTGGCCCTGACCCCGTTAAAAATATTATTCGATGACTTGAGGACGGTATTTTTTCTCAGTTAATCAATACCATTTTTTCTTTTTGAAATAGAACAGCATGACCGATGTGACTCCTATGATCACCATCCAGATGATAAGATATCCATAACGCCATTTCAGTTCCGGCATGTATTCGAAATTCATTCCGTAAACACCAACGATAAAGGTGGTGGGAATGAACAGGGTCGCAATGACGGTCAAGACCTTCATGACCTCGTTCATTTTATTGCTGATGCTCGACAGATAGAGGTCGAGCATTCCGGAGGTCATGTCACGGAATATCTCGATGGTATCCATGACCTGGATGGTATGGTCGTACACATCCCGGAGAAAGATCCCGGTAGACTCCTTGATCAGGGGGGATTCCCCTCTCTCAAGGCTGTTATACACAGCGTCATAATTAATGCAGCATAATATTATTGACTTATAGCGTCT
>CAKKPE010000154.1 GCA_919901565.1 bacterium | reverse complement strand
AGTGAAATGTGGGCGCGTAATCAAAAAAGATTTTAAAAGGACTAAACTGTTACCCCGAGTGAACCTATCGGGGGGTGAGGGGGTGCACTTGTTCGTCATCCTCGCGGACGCGGGGATCCAGTTGAGGGGACTGGCTCCGAAGGCGCCTGTCCCCATGTTTCAAGGGCTTTATGATTTATATGGCAGCTTGACCATATCGAGACCTTCTGTTTCAAGCTGTTCATATTCAGGATCTTTGTGAACAAGGACGGCCTTCTCCGCCCAGGCAAAGGCGGCGATCATGGAATCGGCAAGAGAGATTTTATACCGGCTTTTGAAATACCCTGCCTTCAGCAGGACGGGTTCCGGAACCTCCGATAGGATGCGTACGGGAAGCCTTTTGAGTAAAGCATAACGGTGCTCGGCGGCCGGCTCTCCTTGTTCCCTCAGGGTGATATAATAGATTTCAAGAAGGGTCACAAAAGGGATGACCGCTCCGTGGTAGAGTATCTTCTCAACCTCATGCGCGCCCGGTTCATCCTCCAGAAAAGTCATGATCGCCGATGTATCCAGAAGGTAAGGCTTTCTATTTTTCAAGATCCTTGTCCTTTTTCCGCTCTGACAGGAGTTCCCGTGTCAGGTTCTCACCCTTGGCGGAGCCTCGCAGCGTCTTGATGACGTCCTTGGGGATAGGGATCATCTTTATTCCTTTACCGGTGTCTATCCATTCAATCTCGGTCCCGACGTCAATGCCGTATTTCTTACGAAGATCTGAGGGAATGACGGTTTGTCCTTTCTGTGTGACCATACTTTTCATATAAATATCCTACTTTAATATTTATTGTAATACAATTTTAATCATTATCATACATTGTGGAAAAAGGCATGTCAAGATCCGTTGCAATTCGTGCAATTCGCTGCTATTCGTCAAATAATCCGTGTCAATTTAATTCACCTTTACATTTCCTGAAATCGTGCTATAAATTAGACGTTATTTTGTGATTCCAGCTATTATTGCCGTCTGGGCATTATATGTATAGCTTCTCATGATCAGGGTGGATCATTATGCCGGGAATAAACCCTTTGCAGGAAAAGGAACTCATCATAAAGAATCTTATTTCCCCTCCCCGGTTGGCCTATGGCTCGGGGCCAACGGCTCATAGAGGAGAGGACCAAGCCTGCCCCCGAGTGAACCTATCGGGGGGTGATGGGGCGCACTTGTTCGTCATCCTCGCGGACGCGGGGATCCATTTAAGGGGACTGGCTCCGAAGGTGCCTGTCCCCGGGTTCGCCATCAGAACAAGAACCTTACAGGATGATTATAAGGATGATATCTGAAATGCTCATCAAAGGCAAAGACAGCTTCAATACCGGACTGATTTATCATGATGGACCGAAAGATCGGTATCGGAACAATCTTTTGCAATGTCGATGATTCCGGCAAGCGAGCCTTTCTTCCCGTTGGTTTGTTTTGCCTTCTTGCCGGAAGGAGAGAGCCTTTTGAGGACGGATATTTTTAAATCCTTAATCTCTTTTTCAATGGTCTCAATTTTGTGGAGTAAATCCGTGCTGTTTTTCATTGCCGTCTGTTTCATATTTATCGTCTCCCTTTTGAGAGAAAGAAATAACATGAATGATGTTGAACGCAACTATAGCAAAATGTGGTCCTTGTTTCAAGGATTATTTGGACCGAAATTCTCGTGGAAATGGGAAAGCATAACCTTATCAGAGGGGAGGGATAAGAAAATGAAGAAGAATAAATACGGATATTTGGCGGCGGTGATCATGAGTCTTCTCTTTATCAGCAGTCTTGCCCAAGCCGGAACGGTGGACCTGCCGCAGACCGGGCAGGCAAAGTGTTACAACTCTTCAGGCACGGAGATTTCCTGTACGGATACGGGACAGGACGGGGATATCCGGGCCGGCGTTGCCTGGCCTGCTCCCCGGTTCATGAACAACGGGGATGGAACCGTCACGGACAATCTCACCGGGCTCATCTGGACTCAGGATGCAGGAACCCCGACCGTGGGGTCATGCACCGGGGGATACACAACATGGCAGAATGCGCTTAATTATGTCACCTGCCTCAACAGCATGAACTACCTCGGCTATTCGGACTGGCACCTCCCCAATATCAACGAACTCGAAAGCCTCATCAACGCAGGAGAACCGAATCCCGCTACATGGCTCAACTCACAGGGCTTCACCAATGTACAGTCCTCGCGCTACTGGTCGTCGAGCAGCCATGCGTTCGATAAAGACGGAGCTTGGATCGTCTATATGTGGCATGGCGGCTTTGGCAGCGGCAATAAGGGGGGCATCGGTGGCTACTTCTATGTATGGCCAGTGCGTTCCGGGCAGTCCACCGCTCCTGCGCAGATATGGAAGACCGGGCAGACGAAATGCTATAATTTATCGGGTACGGAGATTTCCTGTGCGGGCACGGGACAGGACGGGGATATCCTGGCAGGCGTGCCCTGGCCGGATCCGAGGTTTACTGATCATGGGGACGGTACGGTCACAGACAACCTGACCGGGCTTATCTGGGCTCAAGATGCAGGAACGCCGGGGCCGTCTGCATGTGCTCCGGGCACAAACAAAACCTGGCAGGGTGCGCTCGATTATGCAGACTGCCTGAACGCCAACAGTTATCTCGGATATACCGACTGGAGAGTGCCGAACCAAAAGGAGCTTCGGAGTCTCGCGGATTACGGCCGATACGCTCCTGCCCTGCCCGCGAACCATCCTTTCTCATACAGTACAATTTCCAGCGACTACTGGTCGTCGAGTACCGACGCTAACAATACGAACAGCGCGTGGTACGTCGGTATGTGGGATGGCGACGTGGGCTACTACAATAAGACGGAGTACCACTACTACTTTGTATGGCCGGTACGTTCCGGACAGTCTGGGTCATTTGGCCTATTGGATCATTTTGACTTTGATCCGATCTCATCCCCGCAGGCCGTGGACACCCCTTTCAACATGAAGATCACGGCAAAGAACTCGGGCGGGCAGAAGGTGACGACGTTCAGCGGTGATGTGATCCTGAGTCCAAGCATCGGCCAAATCAGTCAGACCAAGGCCCACCTGACCAACGGAGAAGGCACATTGTCTGTGACGCTGGACAGCGCCGGCGGCAACATCAGAATACAGGGAAGCGGCGGCGGAAAGTCCGGTCAAAGCAATCCGTTTGACGTGACTGGCGCGGTTGCAGACCAAGCCTATATAGGAGGTATTGTTACAGACGGCGCCGGTAACCGGATAGCCGGTGCGACAGTAGATCTTAATGACGGTATTAACCCTATGTCAGCCACAACCGATTCCAACGGCAGTTACCTGTTTGCAAATATTCCCCCTGGGGCATATAGCATTAAGGCTTCTGACAGTTTCAGACAAAGCAGTGCTTTTCTTGTGAACTTGTCTAATTACCAGTGCAGGACTTTGGATCTGGTATTGTTGGGAAGTATCTGTAATCCAACCGGCCTGACCCCGATTCTGCTGGTGCCTGGCATCCTCGGGTCCTCAACGGAAGATGATTTGTATCCGGGCCTTCCTGAGGTTTCTCCAGCATGGGATGATCCCTGTTGGCTTATATCTGGAGTTCATGTCAAAAATGGATTGCTCGACCCGACGCCCTTCCCGCCATTCCTTCAATATTTAGCAGGATGGAACGATTTGGTGAATTCTATCAAGTCAGTAAATGCTGAGTATGAAGTTTTTTGCAATATATTCCCGGTCCCGTACGACTGGAGAAAAGATATTGATGATGTGGCAAGAGACTACCTTAAGCCGTGGATTGATAAGGCAAAAAACTTATCGGGAATGCCCAAAGTAAATATCATCGCCCACAGCATGGGCGGGCTTGTGACAAGGGCATATATCCAGGGCGGCGATTATGACGACGATATTGACAAGTTTGCCATGGTGGGCACGCCCAACCACGGCGCAGCCAATGCTTACTATATCTGGGAGGGCGGTGATCCTAAATTGGCCGACGATTTGAACGAACCGTGGTACAAGGGAATGATTAATTTTTATTCGAATACCTTTGATAAGTTATATAAAGAGATGCACAGCAACGAGCCGTTTACTCTTCTCTTTCCAAGTGCTGCTAATAGTACACCGCCGGCAATCATCGAACAGGACAAACCAGACCCCGTGGAAGTCCGTAATTTCTTACACGATCATGTCCCATCGGTACGGCAGCTTCTTCCCACTTACTGGTTCCTGCGGTATAATTTAGCTCTCAAAGGGATTACGGATCCTGAAAGTATTAACACGACGCTCATAGACCTCAATGGGAATCCGGACCTGGAAGAAGTCACTGTCAAGATATTTGCCGGGAGAGATGAAAAGACCATTGATAACATTATTGTTGGAGTACCGAATAATCTTTATAAGGACGGTGCGCCAATGGGCACACCGCAAACAGTGACCAGTGGAGATGCCAGTGGAGATGGAACGGTTCTGATCTCAAGCGCGACATTGGGAAGTGTGCTTACGGACAGTTCTCTACAAGGAGAACATAGCGGCCTGATAAAAACTTATAAAGAAGATATCGTTGAGTTTATAACAGGAATCAAACCTCCAGCTTTAGCTCCGAAGACAACAACGGACAAAGCCCGGCAGGCAGTGGTCAATGGACTGTTGATCTCGGTCCGCGGACGGGTACAGCCTTACGTGACCGATCCGCTGGTGAGGAAGAGCGGGATCAATCCGACAACCAACCAAAGAGAGGATGAGATACCCGGCGGTACCATCTCCATGGATCTGGATGGGGGGAGCATCAGTATTGAAAATCCGGCGGACGGGACCTATACGTTGAACCTGAAAAATGCGTATGCCGAGGACTACAGATTGATTCTCTCTTACATGGATGATGTTACGAATGTGCGGAACGAATATCTTGGTTTCAATCATGCAAACACGATCACTTTTACCTTCAGTGTGGACTCGGCTTCTACGAATAAACTGGTCTTCGACCATACGCCCCTTGCACCAACCGGGCTTCAGGCAGATCCGGTGGATTCAGGAGGTCTCAAGACCAAACTGACATGGAATGCGGCCACGGATCCCGATGTGGCCGGCTACAATATCTATTCAAGGGGAAAAGATGAGCCTTCTCTGGCACAAATCGGGATCACCACAGACACATTCTTTGATACCGGGGACCCCTGGGCCGAGAACGCATCTATCCCGACACGGCTCTATGCTATATCCGCTGTGAAGGGAGACGGCACCGAGAGCTTCCTTTCCAATATGGTCACCAACGATGACCGCGACCATGACGGGCTCTCCGATGAAAAGGAAGTGTTATACGGAACCGATATGACCAAGCCGGATACGGACGGGGACGGCCTGACCGACAGCCAAGAGATCGTGCGCGGGACCAATCCCTTGCTCACGGATACGGACGGGGACACCTACAGCGATTATGATGAAGTGAAAGCCGCGTCTGATCCGCTGGACAGCAGTTCACTGCCCACACCATGCAGCAGCAGCACGGACTGCGGCACGGAGTTTTATTGTGCGAAACCGGACGGCCAATGCGGCGATGCCGGGATCTGTGAATATAAACCCAGCGCCTGCGATCCGATAGATGATCCGGTCTGCGGCTGCGACGGCGTCACGTATGAGAATACATGTCAAGCCAGCCTGGCAGGCGCATCCGTAAACTATAACGGAGCCTGCGACACCGACGGGGACAGCATACCGGACGATCAGGACAACTGCCCCCAGATCGCCAACTCGAAGCAACAGGATAAGGACAGCGACGGAGTCGGCAACGTCTGCGACAACTGCACCCTGGTCGCCAACCCTAGCCAGTGTGATGCAAATGGGGACGGGTACGGCAATATCTGCGACCCGGACCTGGACAATAACGGCCTGGTGGAGACAAGGGACTCCAGACTCTTCAGGGAGGTCTTCGGCACGTCAGACCCGGATGCCGATTTTGACTGCAACGGCCTGGTGGAGACCAGGGATTCCAGAATCCTAAAAAAGTATATGGGCAAGCCGCCGGGTCCGTCATGTATCGACACAAACCCGGCATGCAAGAACTGAGGCGGCGAAAGGGGACGGCGGCGAAGGTGCCTGTCCCCGGTCTCGCTCTTGGTTGTCATCCCCGCGGACGCGGGGATCCAGAATTGGTCCCCATATGTGCATGGTTCCGAAGGCGCCTGTCCCCGGTTTAGCCAATTAGAACAAGCACCTTACAGGATGATTATAAGGATGATATCTGAAATGTTCATCAAAGGCAAAGACAGCTTCAATACCGGACTGATTTATCAGGGCAAAGCTGGTGCAGTCCGTATAGCTTAACCTTTTATCATCAATCTTTCTGAAAATAGTCTTTGCGGAATTTTCAACATCTTCAGTAACACGAAGCACGGTAATGTTGCATTGGTCCATCTGATTCATGAACTTCACGGCTGTGGCATAGCTGCCTCTCATCTTGAGAAGTGTATAGGTTTCGTCCAGGACATAATCAGAAGTGCAGATAAGAACTTTATCCTTGTGAATCTGTTTATAGACGGATTTTGCTTTGTGATTGTGCTGGTCTCTGGGAATGGTGAGAGCGCAGAAGGCGCTTGTATCTATAAAAACATTCAATCAGCAGCCTCTCCGTACAGGTATTTATCATGGTGAACAGAAAGATCGGTATCGGAACAATCTTTTGCGATGTCGATGATTCCGGCGAGGGAGCCCTTCTTCCCGTTGGTTTGTTTTGCCTTCTTGCCGGAGGGGGAAAGTTTCTTGAGAAGCGACAATTTTAGATCTTTGATCTCTTTCTCAATGCTCTCAATTTTATGGAGCAAATCCGTGCTGTTTTTCATTGTTCCCTGTTTCATATTTACAGTCTCGCTTCTGAGAAAAAGAAATAACATGAACCGTGTTGATCGTAACTATAGCAAACATGGGTCCTTGTTTCAAGGATTATTTGGACCGAAGTTATCGTGAAAAATGTAAAAGGGTGTGCGAAAAATATGTGGATAACATTTATCTAAGGGCGTCATTGCCCGACCCCCGATCGGGCAATCCATGGTTCGACAAGCTCACCATGACAATTGTCACCCCGAGCCTGTCGAAGGGTGGATTGTCCGGTCAAGCCCCAATACTGTCCACTTAAGGATAATCGGTCACGAATTTTGTCATTCCCGCAACGATTCTGAGCGGG
>CAKKPE010000153.1 GCA_919901565.1 bacterium | reverse complement strand
GATCAGGGTCACCCCTTCCCTCATGTGCCGCAAATTGATCCGGTTTCTCAGGATGGCCCCGGCTGCGGCAAGCTGGTCCCTGGAGTTGATCCCCATGACCTCATCGGGGTCCGGGCACGTCAGGCTCGAAACCCGCTTGTGCCCATCCTGGGCGATCTCAACCAGGTCGGTGAGGTAGTATTCATTCTGCACGTTGCGGTTGGTCAGGGAAGCGATGGTGGTCCGGAGAAATTCTGCGTCATAACAGTAGATCCCTGTATTGATCTCCCGGATCGCCTTTTCCTGCTCCGAGGCGTCCTTCTCCTCTACGATCTTCAGGATGTTCCCGGATGGGGACCTTACGATCCGGCCGTACCCGGCAGGGTCAGGGACATGGGTGGTGAGCAGGGTGACCGCTGCGCCGGTTTCGCGATGGCTGCTGATCAGGTTCCGTAGGGTTTCCGGTCTGAGCAGGGGGACATCCCCGCAGAGGACCAGGATCTCCCCTCGGCTCCCCTGAAGATGAGGCATGGCCTGCTGGACCGCATGTCCGGTCCCCAACTGCATCTTTTGCAGGGCAAACTCCACGGGTTTCCCGGTCAATGCCTTCTGCACCTCTTCGGCCTGATGGCCCACCACCAAAACGGTTTTTTCGGCGCCGAGTCCCAGGGCCAGGTCCGCAGCAAAAAAAATCATGGGCCTTCCCAGGAGAGGGTGCAGGACCTTCACCTGTTCCGACTTCATCCGCGTCCCCAGTCCGGCAGCCAGGATGATGACCGAACAGGGTTTATTTTTGTGAGCGGTCTCTTCCACGATTCACCGTTCTGTTTCATGGGGTTGAGAGTCGCCGCGATCCGGAGGCGTGACCATCCCTCCGGAAATGATCATCTTGAGGCCTTCTTCGACCGTCATCTTCAGGAAAATGATATCTTGTTCCGGGATCAGCATGAAGAACCCGGACGTGGGGTTGGGTGTGGTCGGGACAAAGACATTGACCACCTTTTCCTGGGTGAGGCGCTGAACCTCGCCCAGGGCCGTTCCAGTAATGAATCCCAGTGAATAGACCCCTTTTCTCGGGAATTCCACCAGCACCACCCCTCTGAAGTTCCCTTTCCCCTGCATAAAGATCGTATTGATGAGCTGTTTGAAGGAGGAGTAGATGTTGCTGACCAGCGGGATCTTTTTCAGGATCCTTTCGCCGATCCGGCCGAGCTTTTTCCCGATCAGGTTTCTGGCGAAGATGCCGACCAGCAGGATCAGGCAGAGCAGGAGGATAATCCCCATGCCCGGGATGTAGATATCGAGATAGCGCTGGATCGGATCTCCGATCAGGGCCTCCATGCTCCTGAGAAGGGCATTCAATATCCAGAAGGTCAGGGCCAGAGGGAGGAGGACAAGGAGTCCGGTGATCAAGTAGGTCTTAAACAGGCTTTTGATTTTATTCCACATTTTTGGTCCTGAACGCTATGATTTTTAAATCGATTATAGGTAGGGTACCTGATATTTGCAAGGTTTTTTTAAGGGCCTCAGGCGGGGCCTTTCTTTATGGGGCTTATCGTGGAAGTGAGTGGGTTGATTTCAATAACAAACAATGAAGTCTCCCGCCTCCGCGTCCGGCTGAAGCTCCTTGCCTGGCACCTCATGGGGTACCTGATTATTCTTGACAGGAGCGATTTCCAGAAGATATACTGCCAAATCATTAAAACGAGGGCATAAACCATTCAGGGATTATTGGGGCACAAGGATTTGAAAAGGACGATGATCTACACGCATGTCTTGAATCGAGGAGGAAAGGGCTGGATTCGTAAATCGCGGTGGCAAAGGAGGCCATCGGAACTTTGTCCATCCTAAGGCCCGGAAACCCGTGACAATATCCGGTAAACTTGGGGATGACACAAAACATTATCAGGTCCGAGCAGTACGCTTGGCCTTGGAGGAGTCGAAGAAATGAAAGACAGCGCTAAATACGCAAAGATCGTTGAATGGTCGGAAGAAGATCAGTGCTATGTCGGGAGCGCACCTGGGCTGATTCTTGGCGGTTGCCACGGCGACGACGAGAAACAAGTCTTTGAGGAGCTTTGTCAGATCGTAGAAGAAGCCATAGAGCTGTATCGGAAGGACAAGAAACCTTTACCGCCCACGACCTCAGGCCGTGATCTCGCGAATCGCCTGCAGAGCGTCGCATAACATGGGGGCTGTGGCCGGCGCGAAGCTACAGCCATCAAGCGGCTGCAGCGGGCGGCCGTCCGTGCGAGTGACCTCTCACTTCCTCCCGCCGCTGATCCGCAGCGCCGTTGTGCAAGGGCAAGGAGGAAACAAAATGCAGCGCGGTGCTCAGCTTATTTCTTTAGCTTCAGAGATTTGACTGCCTTTTCAAAGGTGATGGTCTTTTGTCCCTTGGCTTCTTCCTTGGATCTTCGGAGTTCCTTCAAATCTTCATAATCCTCAAGCATTTCTTGAATCCTCATGTAATCATCCCAAGACAGAACAACAAATTCCTTCTTTCCAATTGTGTATTTCATAACTCAGTCCAGCGTTCGCTTTATTCACACGTCCGCCCACGAAAGGATGAGCAATCCTACATCAGCAGGGATAAAGTATCAAGAAAAATTATCTGGATTTTCCAGGCAAAGGACCATCAGTTTTGTCGCAGACCCCTTCGAACCATTTCCCTTGAATTTTCCCGGTGTTTTACTTATACTGCCCGTGAAGGAAAGGACATGAAAAGGTCTATGAAAGGGAAGTTTATCACGTTTGAAGGGGTCGAGTGGTGCGGTAAGACCACGCAGATGAATATGATCTGTCATGAGCTGGACTCCCGGGGAAAGGCATACATCCGGACCCGTGAGCCTGGAGGGACCCGGATCGGCGAGCAGATCCGGAAGATCCTCATGGATCCGCAAAACACCGATCTTTCGGGTATGGCGGAACTTCTCCTGTATATTGCGGACCGGGCCCAGCACGTTGCCCGCCGGGTCCTTCCTGCCCTGAATCAGGGCATGCTCGTGATTTGCGACCGGTTTGCGGATGCAACAGTTGCCTATCAGGGGGATGGGAGAGGGCTCGACCGGGCCCGTATCCTGGAGCTGAATCAGATTGCGACCGGTGGACTCAAACCGGACCTGACCCTCCTGATCGATATCCCTGCAGAGATCGGTCTTGCAAGGGCCAGGAAGAGAAACAAGGATAAGGATATCGGGCATTCAGAGGGCCGGTTCGAAGAAGAGGAACTGGATTTCCACAACCGTGTCCGGGCGGGCTATCTACATCTGGCCGAACTGGAGCCTGAGCGCTTCAGGGTGGTTGACGGGAGTCTGAGCCCGGAGCAGACTTACCGGCAGGTCCTTTCCCTGATGGGCCCGCTTCTGTAAGAGAGAATCGTCTATGGAAATAAAAGATAAAGAATCAAAAATCAAAGATCAAAATGACAAAGTAAAAATAAAAAATGAATATCAATTTTGATCTTTGATTTTCAATATTCCATAGATGCTTGATGGAGCAGGAGATGCCGTTTTCAGATATCATCGGCCAGGAACGCGCGGTGGAGATTTTAAGGCGCGAACTGTCTCATGGCCGGGCCTCGCACGCCTATCTCTTCAGCGGTATGGAGTGCATCGGCAAGAAGCAGACGGCCCTTGCCTTTGCCATGGCCGTCCAGTGCGGCCAGGTCCCCGGCGACTCGTGCGGCGAATGCCTTTCCTGCCGGAAGATCAGGCAGGGGATCCACCCGGATGTCCGGCTCTATGTTCCGGAGGCCAGGACCAAGGGGGCCACGGAGAAGATCTATATTGATCAGGTCCGCGAGCTCCAGGCCACGATCTTCCTGCGCGCCATGGAGGGGAAGAAGAAGATCTTTATCATAGACGATGCGGACCGGATGATGGATCACGCGGCCAATGCCCTCCTGAAAACCCTGGAGGAGCCGCCTCCGGACTCGTTCCTGATCCTGGTCACCGCATTTCCGGACCTTCTCCCGCTTACGGTCCTTTCCCGATGCAGGGTGGTCCGCTTCAAGCCCTTGTCTTCCAGTGCCGTGGAGGAGATCCTCGTGCTGAAGAGGGGTCTGTCCGCGGAGCAGGCCGGGACCATGGCACGCTATTCTCAGGGGAGCCTGGGCAGGGTATTGAACGCGGAAGCCGGGGATCTTGTTTCTCAAAGGGACCGTTTCATGGAGCTGAGGCAAAGGTGGGACCCCGGGAGCGTGGGGTCTGTTTTTGAAGTGTCCGGTGGGTTTGAAAAAAAGACCAATGAGGCCATCGACTTTATGGAGTTCCTTGTGACGTGGAACCGGGACCTTATTGCCATGAAATTAACAGGGGACAAGGGAATGCTGACCCATGCGGACAATGCGCCGGATCTGGCCGGGGAGTCCGGCCGCAAGGATCTCACGGACCTCCTGAATCATGCGGACATCCTGGAGGAGGCCCTCCGGAGGCTCAGGATGAATATTAATCAGAGGCTGGCCCTGGAGGCGGCCCTGATCCGGATGGGGAACGAGGCCGCTGTTTGAGGCCGCTCCGGTAGAGCTCCGGCAGGAGAGGATGGGGCCGGCGATATCATGCGGTGACTGATCCGTATCCATGAGGATCATGGAACAGGTCTTATAAGGGATGGAGACTATGGAAGAGAACCAGCCGAAGGCAGGGCCTTCTCAGGAGCATATGGCAAAGATTATCGGAATACGGTTTCGAAGCGGCGGAAAGCTCTACAACTTTGATCCGGGCGATCTGGACCTGAAGGCCGGGGATCAGGTGGTTGTTGAGACCGAAAACGGGCTGGCCTGCGGCCTGGTCGCAGGCAGCAGGCAGCAGGTGAGTCTGGATTACCTGAAAGAACCGCTGAAAAAGGTGCTGAGGAAGGTGACCGAGGATGATCTCAGTACCTTGAGAGAAAACCAGGCACTGGAACAGGATGCCAGAAGATTCTGCTATGAGAGGATTCATGCCCGCGGTATGCAGATGAAGCTGGTGGATACTGAATACCTCTTTGACCGGTCCAAGGCCATCTTTTTCTTTACCGCGGACGGCCGGGTGGACTTCAGGGATCTGGTCAAGGACCTTGCATCCCGGATCCATGCACGGATCGAGATGCGCCAGATCGGGGTACGTGATGAGGCCAAGATGGTCGGGGGGCTGGGGTGCTGCGGGAGGGAGTTCTGCTGCAAAACCTTTGTGAGAGAGTTTGATCCGGTTTCCATCAAGATGGCCAAACAGCAGAGCCTGACTCTGAACCCGTCCAAGATTTCCGGCGCCTGCGGCCGTTTGATGTGCTGTCTTAGCTATGAAAATGCTGTCTATTGCCAGTTCAGAAAAGGACTTCCCAAGATCGGAAAGATCATCACGACCAGGGAGGGGCCGGGGAGGGTCTATTCCCACAATCTGCAGAAGGAATCCATCACCGTCCATGTCCAGGACAGAAAGCAGATTGAAATTTTCGAACCGGACCTGACCAGGCTGAGACAGGGTATCCCGCTTGAAGAGAATCCTTCGCCGGCGCCGGCGGATCAGGCATTGCCGCAGGATGCGGCGGCTGCAAAGGGGATGCGGAGAGAACCTGTGTTTTCCCACAGGCAGAAAGAACGTCCTGCAGCCGCACAGCCCTCACCGCCCAGAGAGCAGGAGAAACAGGAAGTCCGGAAAGAAGGGCTTTTGAGCAAGATCAAAAAGATCGCCGGTGTGTCCGAAGGCCCGCAGGAAACGGAAAGAAGGCGCAGACGAAGGCGCAGACGCGGGCATTCCAGGGGAAAGAGCCCCGGTTCGCCCCCCAGCGGCTCCGGAGACAAGAAAGAGTAGCGGCCGGCCCTTGCTTTATTGGCTATCTGAAAACCCGGCCCAAAGGGCTGGGTCAGAGTTGAAAGGATGTGCCGTATGATTTCGTGGGAAAATCCGAAATTCGAAGCACTAAATCCTAAACGGTTCGGCAAGCTCACCGCCCTGAGCCAATTCGAAGGGCAAATTCGAATGACCGAAATCCAAAATTCAATACTTATTTATCCAAATGAATTTTGAGTTTAGGATTTGTTTAGGATTTAGATTTTAGGATTTCGTATTTTCTGTGAGACGCAAGAAAAACCCCTTCCAGGGGTAACGCAAAGTCACGTCCTCTGGGCGTGGATGTTTACACGTCAGGGCCTGTGATCCATGGATGAGGAGCCATCGCCCATGTCCAAGAATTTCTACATTACCACGCCGATCTATTATGTCAACGATGTCCCCCATATCGGGCATGCCTATACCACCGTGGCTGCGGACGTAACCTCCCGCTACCGAAGGATGATGGGAGACCGGGTCTTTTTCCTGACCGGGACTGATGAACACGGCCAGAAGGTGGAAAAGACCGCCGCAGCACAGGGCATCACACCTTCCGAGCTGGCCGACCGCGTGGTGGTCCGGTTCCGGGACCTCTGGAAGAAACTGAACATCTCCAATCAGGATTTTATCCGGACCACGGAGCCCCGGCATCACAATGCCGTGCAGGCCCTCTGGAAGACCGTCGCTGAAAAAGGGGATATCTATCAAGGAGAATACGAAGACTGGTACTGCACGCCCTGCGAGACCTTTCTGACTGAATTGCAGCTAACCGGAGGCAAGTGCCCGGATTGCGGCCGTCAGCCCGAGCGGCTCAAAGAGGAGAGCTATTTCTTCCGGATGTCCCGTTACGGGGAGAAGCTCCTGAAACATATTGAAGAGCATCCTGATTTCATTCAGCCCACCAGTCGTCGGAACGAAATCGTCCAGTTTGTCCGGGGTGGGCTCAAGGACCTCAGCATCAGCCGGACCACTTTTTCCTGGGGGATCCCGGTCCCCGGAAATTCCCGGCATGTGGTCTATGTCTGGTTCGATGCATTGGTCAACTATCTCTCCGCCCTGGGGTACCCGGGGGACCAGGAAAGTTTCCGGGCCTTCTGGCCGGCGGACATCCATGTCATCGGCAAGGACATCCTGAGGTTCCACGCTGTCTACTGGCCCGCCTTTCTGATGGCCGCAGACCTCCCCCTTCCAAAACAGATTTTCAGCCACGGATGGTGGACCCTTAAAGGGGAAAAGATGTCCAAGTCCAAAGGGAATGTCGTGGACCCTTCGGCCATGGTGGAACGGTACGGCGCAGACCCCTTCCGGTACTTTCTCCTCCGGGAGGTCCCTTTCGGCCAGGACGGGGATTTTTCCGAGAGCGCCCTGGTCGGCCGTTTCAACAGCGATCTGGCCAATGACCTGGGGAACCTCTTCAGCCGCGTTACCGCCATGCTCGCCAAATACTGCGGAGGGAAAACCCCCGCACCGAGTCATGAAGGCAAACTCAAGGAGAAGGCCGAGGCCGTGATCCGGGACGTGGACCGTTACATGGCCGACCTGGCCTTCAGCCGGGCCCTGCAGGAGATCTGGGGCCTCATCAATGCCGCCAATCGCTTTGTGGACCAGCAGGCCCCCTGGGCCCTGGCCAAGGACCCCGCTCAGGCTGGAACGCTTGAGCACGTGATGTACGATCTGGTGGAGACGCTCCGGATCGTCACCCTGCTGATCACACCCTTTATGCCTGATACCGGTGAAAAGGCCGCATCCATCCTGGGCCTTGCCCAGGGGTGGTGTCAGAGGGACCTTCTGTCGTGGGGCAAGACCCCCGAAGGGCGCCGGATCAGTGTTGCTGAACCTTTGTTCCCCCGGGTTGAGCAGACCGTTCCCGCTGAAAAAACAGAGAGCCAAGGCAGGAAGAAAAAAACAGAGAGACCGGAAAGCGAACACAATGCCGCAGAGGAGATCACTATCCAGGATTTTGCCCGCATGGATCTTCGGGCCGGGGTGATCCGTGAGGCTGAAGCGGTTCCCAAGTCAGACCGTCTGATCAGGCTTCAGGTGGACATCGGAGGAGCGGAACCCCGGCAGGTGGTCGCCGGGATCGCCCAGTCCTATGCCCCTTCTGATCTCGTGGGCAAAGGCGTGGTTGTGCTGGCCAACCTGAAACCGACCCGGCTCATGGGGGTAGAATCCTGCGGCATGGTCCTGGCCGTGGAAGGGGAGAAGGGATTGGTCCTCCTTAACATGGACGGGCCGGTTGTTCCCGGGAAAAGGGTCAGGTAATGCTGATCGATTCTCATGCGCATCTGACCATGCCGCAGTTTGACGAAGACCGGGAAGAGGTGCTCGGCAGGGCCCGGGAAGCCGGGGTCGGGCATATCCTGACCATCGGCGGCGTGGAGCAAGGGCCTTCGGTTATTGAGTTCGCCGGGCGGCATCAAGACTTCGGCGTTTATGCCGCCATCGGTGTCCACCCCCATGAGACCTCTACTTTGTCCGAGGGATCGGTCCGGGTATTGCAGGAATACATCTCCGATCCCAGGGTGGTGGCCGTAGGCGAGATCGGTCTGGATTATCATTACAAGCATTCACCGGTCCCCGCGCAGCAGGAGGCCTTCCGCCGTCAGATCCGGGTTGCACGGGAGGCCGGTCTCCCGATCATTGTCCACTCCAGGGAGGCGGAAGAGGATACCCTGAAGATCCTGAAACAGGAGAAAGCGGACGAAGTCGGCGGGGTGATCCACTGCTTCTCCGGAGGCATCGACATGGCACGGACGGCCATCTCCCTTGGATTTTTCATCTCCTTTTCCGGTTCGCTGACCTTCAAGAATGCCGCATCCCTGCGCGAGATTGCAAGGCTTATCCCCATCGAAAGGATCCTGATAGAGACTGACGCTCCCTACCTCGCTCCCCAGCAGGTCCGCGGGAAGCGCAACGAACCGTCCTATGTCCGATTTGTGGCACAGACCCTTGCCGAGGTCAAGGGATTGAACCTCGATGATATCGGCCGCATCACGAGCCACAATGCCATGCAGCTCTTCTCCATGGGTTCCAGTGAGGCTGAAGAAAAGATCGCCTACCGGATCCGGGATTCCCTTTATCTCAACATAACCAACCGGTGCACCAATACCTGCGGTTTCTGTGTCCGGTTCTACAGTGATTTTGTGAAAGGACACAAGCTCCGGATTGCATCCGAGCCCACCTCCGGGGAGGTCATCCGGGCGATCGGTGATCCGAAAAACTGCCGGGAGGTGGTTTTTTGCGGGTACGGGGAGCCGCTCATCAGGCTTGATCTGGTCAAGGAGGTGGCTGCATGGATCAAGGAGCATGGCGGGCGGGTGCGCGTCAACACCAACGGCCAGGGAAACCTGATTCACAAACGGAACATCCTTCCTGAACTCAAGGGGCTGGTGGACGTTTATTCCGTGAGCCTGAATGCGGAAAATGAGGAAAAATATCTTGAAATCTGCAAGCCGGTCTTCGGGCTGGGCACCTACAGGGCGGTCAAGGAGTTCATTCTGGAGGCCGGGAAGTCTGCCGAGGTCAGCGTGACGGTGGTTGATCTTCCCGGAGTGGATCTCCCGGCATGCCGAAAAATCGCACAGGAAGAGTTGAAAGTCGGCTTCCGGATACGTTATTATGATGAGGTGGGATAATTAAATAAAAACCGTTCAAAAGGTTCAAAGGGTTCAAAAGGTTCAAGCCGTTTGAATGGGTGGTGTCCCTGATGAAAAAGAAAAAGTTCAATGACCAGTGGAGTATTTACGATCTGGATCTTCTTTCTTTCGAGAGGATATTGAAAAAGGCATCACTGGGACTGGGGCAGACCCTGTTCCTTCTCGACACCGAAGGGAATTTTCTTACGGCCCCTCCCCCGGACCGTCCTCCATTCTGCAAGTATGTCCTGGACCACAGGGAAGGGAGTTTCCGCTGCAGGGAAAGCATGTACAAGGGGCACAAGCGCGTGATGGAAGAAGGGAAGTCTTCCATCTTTTCCTGCCATGCCGGGATGGTCAAGGTTACGGCCCCGGTCTGGGTTGACAACCGGATCGTGGCTGTGCTCAACGGCTGCACGAGCCAGATTCTCGACGATAAAAGCCCGTTCCCGCAGGAAAAGTTCCGCCACACGGTTCAGGATCTGGCCATCCCCAAGAAGACACTGGAAGGCATTCATCCGGTTTCCAAGGAAGAGGTCAGCAAGACCATGGAGCTTCTGGTGGCCATGGCGAATCTGATCGCCGAGACCTCAGCGGAAAACCTCCGGACCCTTCAGCAGATTGACGAGGCCACAAGGCACATCAAGAGGCAGAATGAGAAGCTGATCGCACTTTATGACCTGAACCAGATCCTGCAAAGCCCCCTTTCTCTGGATGAAAAACTCTTCGTGATCCTGACCTCTCTCACGGCATCACAGGGATTCGGGTTCAACCGTGCCATGCTTCTTCTTCTAAGTGAGAACATGACCCAGCTGGAGGGGAAGATGGGGGTGGGGCCCTCCACCCAGGAAGAGGCCCTTTCTGCGAAGAAAAACCGTTCGGCAAAAAACGAAAGAAGTCTCTTTGACAAGATCCGCAAACAGGAGATCCGGATCGAGGCCGGAAGCTCTTCGTTCGACGAACTGACCCGGTCTTTTTCCCTGCCGACCCGGGAAAAGAAAATCTTCCCGGTAGCTGCCCTCTTTGAGAAAGGCCCGGTCATCGTGAGGAATCAGGGCGAGCAGAAGATACGGGTCCATCCGGACTTGAGGACGATTCTGGGAAATACGGCGAGCTTTGTTGCCATTCCCCTGGTTGAGAATGAAACGCCGATCGGAGTGATCATCGCCGATAACCGTTTTTCCAGGAAGAAGATAGAAAAGGACACCCTGCAGATGCTGAGCATCTTTTCCAATCAGGCAGCCACAGCGATCTCCAACTCCAAGCTCTACTCTATCCTCCAGGAGAAGATTTTCCAGCTTGCAGAGTCCAACCGCCAACTGCACAGGGCGCACACCAGGCTGATGCAGATGGAGAGGTTCTCCATCATGGGCACCGTGGCCGCAGGCGTGGCCCATGAGATCAAGAATCCCTTGAACGCCATCGTGATCTACCTGGAGCTCTTGAAAAAGGAGCTGGAAAAAGAGACGCCGGAGAAAGAGAGGATTGCCGAGAAGCTGAATGTGGTGGAACAGGAGATCGAACGCCTCTCGGACATGACCACGGAGTTCCTCTCATACAGCAATACCGCCCAATTGGTCACCACTCCGATCGACATACGGATTCTGCTCAATCAGGTGAGCCGGTTTATCAGTTACCAGGCCAAAGAGAAGAACGTCACCATCCGCAAGGAGTTTTCCCGGTCCACTCCCGAGATTGCGGTCAGCCATAAGCAGATGAAGCAGGTCTTTCTGAATATCATCTTGAACGCGATCCAGGCCATGCCCAAAGGCGGAGAGCTCAGGATCTCCACGAAAATGGCCAAGGACAGGAAAGGCTTTATCCGGATCATATTTTTCGATACAGGTCTGGGCATCAGCAAGGAAACCATGGCGCATATCTTCGAGCCTTTTTATACCACCCGCAAAGGTGGCACCGGTCTGGGCCTCTCATTTGTGGAAAAGGTGATCAAGGACCATGGAGGGGAGGTCTCGATTGAAAGTGCCAGGGGGGAAGGGACCCGGGTGAACCTTTTATTGCCGCTCCGGAGTCCGAGGGCAGGACCCGCAGGGCCAAAGGGCCGGAAAGCCTGATATTTAGTTGACATAACTATCTGAGATTTCTATACTTAAACGGCTATGCGATTCAGCCGGACCATGATGTCCGGATGATCTGAAGAAAGGAGATGGACCCGTTATGAAGCAATTGTATTTTGTGTCGGCGCTGTTATGTGCGGCGCTCCTGATAGGTGTTCAGGTTGTATGGGCTTCCGGTCCGAAGATCCACCTGGAAGAGGAGGGTTATGATTTCGGGAAGATCAAAGAGGGGGCCGAGGTGGTCCATGAGTTCAAGTTCAAGAACCTGGGAGATGCCGACCTGATCATCACCGATGTCAAGACCTCATGCGGGTGCACGGCTGCCGTGATTTCGGATAAGACCATCGCCCCGAGCAAACAAGGGGCCATCAAGGTGACCTTTAACTCCGGCGGACGGAACGGCCCGCAGACCAAGACCGTGACCATTGTCTCCAATGATCCGGAAAGACCCAACGCGGAGGTCAGGCTGACCGGGAAGGTGGATCAGGGCGAGCAGCCCCTGATGAAGGTTGAGCCCATGACCCTGGATGTCGGGGTGGTGGAGCCTGGATCGTCAAGTTCTCATGAAGTTACCATCACCAACACCGGGACAGCGGACCTGGTCATCGAGGAATTTGTGGGGCGGAGCGGCGTATCGGTAGGCGATGCCGGCAAAGACAAGAAAAAGACGATCAAGCCCGGGGAATCCATGAAGGTCAAGGTGTCGGCCGTGCCTGAAAACCGTTCAGGGATCTTTCAGGGATATATCCAGATCAGAAACAATTCCGTCCAGAGGATCATGACGATCCCCTTTTTCGGATATGTCAGCAGCAGGTATATGCTGAAGCCCGAGTTTCAAACCCCGGCGCCTGGGAATTAAGAAAAAAATGGGTCAATGGATTCGGGATTCCAGTCTTCAAGTCTCTGTTGCAGGGTATTTGTCTTATCCTTTCACTTGAACCCTTGAACCCTTGAATCCTTGAATCCTTGAACCCTTGAACCCTTCTTATAGGTTTTGGACGTGCCATGGCATTATTTGATCTTCATCATCGCCGTATTAACTATCTCAGGATCTCGGTGATCGACCGTTGCAACCTTCGCTGTCTGTATTGCATGCCGGAGCAGGGCGTAGATGCCCTCCCGCATGATGAGATCCTGACCTATGAAGAAATCATCAGGGTTGCAGGATATGCCGTCTGCAACGGGATTACCAAGATACGGATCACCGGAGGGGAACCCCTGATCCGAAGAGGGGTGGTCGGTCTGATCGAGCGGCTCTACCGCATCCCGGGGCTGGTTGATATCAGCCTCACAACCAACGGGACCCTGCTCAAAGACTATGCACGTCCGCTTTTTGATGCCGGGGTCCGCAGGGTCAATATAAGCCTTGATACCCTCGATCCGGTGATGTTCAGAAGGATCACGCGGCAGGGGTCCATCGAAGATGTATGGGCCGGTATCCATACGGCCGAGGCCCTGGGGTTTGCTCCTATTAAGCTGAACATGGTGGTCCTGAAAGGGGTGAACGACCATGAGATCCCTGCCTTTGTCCGGCTGGCGCTGGAAAAACCCTATCACATCCGGTTCATCGAATTTATGCCGACCGGGGCGGGCCCGTATCAGATGGATCATTATATGCCGACCCATGATACCATCGCCCGGGTGGCGGAATGCGCCGGGATATCACCCCTCCCTCCCCATGTCAACGATGGCCCGGCCAAGAGATACAGGATCCTGGGGGGGCGAGGTTCCGTGGGATTCATCAGCCCCATGAGCAGCCATTTCTGCGATACCTGCAACCGGCTGCGGCTGACCGCTGACGGGAGGCTCAGGAGCTGTCTTTTTTCCGACCGGGAAATTCATCTCAAGCCGGTTCTCCGGAACGGGGGCAGTGAGAAGGTCATTGATGAGGGGCTCAGGCTTCTCTTTCATGAGGCCCTTCAGTATAAGCCTGCCGGACACAAGATCAATTTCAATAAAATCCCTCATCTTGATCGCACCATGTCCGGGATCGGGGGATAGCCTGGGCTGGGTCAATTCCGTGCCTGAGATCATGATTCAGGGACATCGCATTAATTACCGTGAACAGGGGAGCGGCAGGGCCGTTCTGCTGGTCCATGGCCTGGCCGGAGCGTCCAGTTTCTGGCGGGAGACCATCCGGGTGCTCTCCCGGGACTTCAGGGTGATTGCCCCCGACCTGCTCGGGTTCGGAGATTCGGACAAGCCCCGGATGGAATATTCACTGGAGGGCCATGTCGAGAGGATTTTTCTGTTGGCCGACGCGCTCGAAATCCGCGAGTTCGACCTGATCGGGCACTCCATGGGCGGGATGATCGCCCTGATGGCGGCGCTTGGGTCTCCGGAACGGGTCCGGAAGATGGTTCTGATCAATGCACCCGTCTCCGGGAAACGGTCCCTGCACGGCAGGGGCTGGATCGGAGGAACCCCGCTGGGGATCGCTCTTGTCAGGATCGGCCTGCAGATTCCCTGGGCCCTGTGGGCACTGAGGAAAATGAAAAGATACTATTTTATCCTGGACCCCCTGTTTACGGAGGATGCCAAGAAGGTCCCTTATTCTGTCCTGAAAATACATGCCAGGGCCTTACGCAGGACCGATCTGACCCGGCGCTTGCAGGAGGTTTCCGTCCCTGTCCTGGTCATGGGGACCCAAGAGGATGGGATCGTCCGGCCTTCGGAATTTTCCCTGGCTGCTTCAACCATACCCGGGGCGAGTCAGGTCTGGATCAAGGATGCGGGTCACTGCCCGACCCTGGAGAGGCCTGAGGAGAGCCATGGGGCGATCGTCAGTTTTCTTAAGGGTGAAAAAGATCAAATATCAAAAATCAAAGATCAAAAATACATATAAAAATGTAAAAATTTATTAATTTTGATTTGTCATTTTGATTTTTGATCCTTGATTTTTGATTTTAAGAGGCATAGGAGCTTTTTGCAGGGGCACTGAATTATTGTATAAAGAGGTGAACATGAAAGAGCGTGTTGCCGTGATCGGTGCCGGTGCGTGGGGGACCGTACTTGCGAATCTCCTGGCCAAGAAGGGGCATCCGGTCTCCCTCTGGGTCTTTGAAGAGGACCTGGCCAGGGAAATCAGGGAGACGCGCTTCAACCGGGTCTATCTCCCGGACACACCTCTTTCGGAGAGGATCATCCCTTCCTCCTCCTGCGAGGAGACAGCCAGGGGCTGCCGGATCTTCCTGTTTGTCACGCCGTCGCATGTGACCCGGGAGGTTGCAGAAAGATTCCGCCCATTTATTACCGAGGGTTCAGTGGTGCTCAGCGCCGCCAAGGGGATCGAGAACCATACCCTGATGACCGTCTCCGAGATTCTTCCGCAGGCCCTGAGCCATATCCCCCAAGGGAATTTCGCCTATCTCTCCGGCCCGAGTTTTGCCCTGGAGGTGGCCCGGGAACTGCCGACCGCAGTCTCTCTGGCGGGCCGGAGCAAAGCGGTGGCCATGGAGATGCAGACCCTTCTTGCCGCTCCTTATTTCCGCATCTATATCACGCCGGATGTCATGGGCGTGGAACTGGGGGGCGCCGTCAAGAATGTGATGGCCATTGCCGCCGGCATCAGCGACGGCCTCGGCTTCGGTTACGATGCCCGTGCAGCGCTCATCACCCGGGGACTTATGGAGATGTCGCGCCTGGGCACGGCCATGGGGGCCTCTCCCATGACCTTCATGGGCCTTGCCGGACTGGGAGACCTGGTCCTGACCTGCACCGGGGACCTGAGCAGGAACCGGAGTGTCGGGTTCAGGCTCGGACAGGGGGAGTCCCTGAAGGAGATTCTTGATAATGAGAGGACCGTGGCCGAAGGGGTCCGGACCACCCGGTCCGTGCATGACCTTTCAAAAAGGCACAACGTGGAGATGCCGATCACTCACCAGGTCTATCGGATCCTTTATCAGGGGGCGAGCCCCAAGTATGCAGTGCATGAGCTCATGAGCCGGGACCCCAGGGAGGAGCAGGAGTCTTCCGGCGGCAGAGAGGGGGTAGATTGGAAGTCATGACACCAGGCGCATTCCTGCGTATCTGCATCGGTCTCTTCGGAGGGGTAGGGCTTTTCATCTACGGTATGAAGACCGTGGGCTGGGGATTGCAGAAGGTTGCCGGGCGCCGGATGCGCAATATCCTGAGCACGTTGACCAATACACCGATAAAAGGGACCGTGATCGGGGCCCTCATGACAGCGACCATCCAGTCTTCAAGCGCCACCACGGTCATGCTGATCGGGTTCGTGAACGCCTCGCTCATGACCCTGTCCCAGGCCATTGGTGTGGTCTACGGAGCCAATATCGGGACCACCTTCACGGTCCAGCTGATTGCTTTCAATGTCTCGGATTATTCCCTGCTCCTGGTCGGGACCGGGGTGATGCTCCTGGTCTTCAAGCGGAACCGAATCGTGCAGTATATCGGGCAGTCCCTCCTCGGTTTCGGTCTGATCTTCCTGGGGATCAAGATCCTTATGGATACCACCGAGCCGCTTCATTCTTATCCGTTCTTTCTGCAGAGCCTGGTCTCCATGAAGGCCTACCCCCTGGTAGCGATCGCCATTTCCGCCATTTTCACCGGGATCATCCACAGCAGTGCCGCCACCATCGGAATTGCCATGGTCCTGGCCAGCCAGGGGATAATTGACCTGAGCGCCGCCATCCCCATCCTTCTCGGGGCGGACATTGGTACCTGCAGCACGGCGATCCTGTCAAGCCTCGGATCATCGCGGGAGGGGAAGCGTGTGGCCGTGGCCCACCTCCTATTCAACCTGATCGGCACGGCGCTCATCTACCCGTTCATGGGCCTTTTCCGTGAGACGGTCCTTTTGATGTCCGATCCTTTTACCGCGAGCATCTCCAGACAGATCGCCAACGGGCATATGCTCTTCAAGGTTTTGAATACCATGATCTTTCTTCCCTTTACATCGCCCTTCCGGAAACTGATCACTTTTATGATTCCTATCGTCCCTGAACTGGAACGCGCTTTTCATGTCCGCTATCTGGACGAGGAGGTCCTGGATACCCCTGAGATCGCCCTGGGGCAGGCCGGCAAGGAGACGGAGAGGATGGGGAATCGTGTCCTCGATATGCTCCGGCAGACCGTTCTGGTCTTTCAGAACGGGGACGACCTTCTCAGGGAGGAGATCAAGAAGATGGACAATGAAATTGACTTTCTGGATGATGCCATCACGCGGTATCTGACTTCCGTGGCACAGAGGTCCCTGACCGAAGACCAGTCCAGGAGGGAGATTTCTTTCCTTAATATAGTGGATAATCTGGAGCACATCGGAGACCTGATCGACAAGAACCTGATGGAACTCGCCAGGAAGAAGTTTGATTTCGGCCTGCATTTTTCCAGCGGAGGGGAACAGGATATCATTCTGATGCACGGGCAGATATACGCAAATCTCCAGAAGGTAATGGATGCTTTTGTTCACTGGGACGCGGAGAAAGCCAAGGAAGTTCTTCATCAATTTCCACGAGTCGACAAACTGGAGGCGGATCTCAGAAAGGCCCATATCCAGAGACTTCATAACGGACTCCAGGAGACCATTGATACCAGCTCGATTCACCTGGATGTGATCAGCAACCTCAAGCAGGTCAATACCCATGCAGAAAGCATTGCTAAAGAGGTTGCGGGGGAAAACTAAGTGGTCCTGTTCGTAAATATGGTGACGTACCGAGAGGGTCGTAGGGCGGTCTCATCAAGGAGCGCGACTGAGGCGTACCCCTCTGGTACACCGCAAGGAGCGCAACGCAGAGGAGAGCGCCCTACGGCACTCGAATGCCACCGTATTTACGAATAGGGCCACTAAGCTGTCCGCCGAGTTAAAGGAGAGAGCATGGATCAGGAAAAACTAAAGAAGATGCTCCTGGAAATAAGCAAAGGAAAGATCTCCGTGGAACAGGGGATGCGGAGACTCAGGGACCTTCCTTATGAGGGTCTGGGGTTTGCACATATCGATCATCACCGCAGTCTCAGGCAGGGGGCGCCGGAGGTGATCTTCTGCGAGGGAAAGACTTCAGAACAGGTCCAGGCCATCATCAAGAGTATGCTGGCAAAGGGACACGATATCCTGGCCACCCGGGCATCCCCGGAGGTCTACAGGAAAATAAAACGGATGGAGTCCCGTGCGGTCTATCATGAGCGATCGCGTGCCATCGTCATCCAGTTGAAAAAGAAAAAGCTGACCAGCGGGAAAGTCCTGATCCTCTCCGCCGGGACCTCGGACATCCCTGTGGCCGAGGAGGCGGCTGTGACGGCCGGGGTGTTGGGGAGCCGGGTCGAGACCCTCTATGATGTGGGTGTCGCCGGTATCCACCGCCTTTTTGACCAGAAGGAGAAGATCCAGGAGGCCAGGGTCCTCGTGGTTGTGGCCGGCATGGAAGGGGCGCTGGCTTCGGTTGTGGGAGGGCTGGTGGACAAGCCCGTGATCGCCGTTCCCACGAGCGTGGGGTACGGCGCAAGCTTCGGCGGGATCGCTGCCCTGCTGGCCATGCTCAACTCCTGTGCCTCGGGACTGGCCACCGTAAACATCGACAACGGATTCGGCGCCGGCACCATGGCCCACAGGATCAATGTTCTCGGGGAAAGAGATTGAGTAACAGGCTCTCCGATATGAATGCCAGCCAGATAAGCGACTACTCGCATGGAGACTTCCCTTGGGATCACGGAGGATGGCAAAAAGATAGAGTATGAAGCCGTTCTTTCCCTGGCCTACACGGCATACGAAGCGTATTGAGGGAATTCATTATGGCAACAACGCGCTGTACTATCTGCGGAGTAAGCAAGGCAAAACGGATATGCCATGCGGAAAAGGAGCATCATCTTTGCCCCGTCTGCTGCGCAAAGACGCGGTCGGATGCCTGTGGCGGATGCGCACATCATCGCGCTGCGGATAAATATCGGTCCGATCAAAGGCAGGAGAGAAAGTTTATAGCCCTGCTCGATCCCGTTCTTGACGATGAGTGCGATGATGCCTTGTCGCTGATTGAATCCGGGAACCTCGCTCAGGGCGAGGCTCGCATACAGGCCCTATTCAAGCGCCGTCCGGATTATCACATGGTCCAGTACGGTATGGGCGTCTGCTGTATCCAGCGGAAGAACTTCGGGGAAGCGGCGGATTGCTTCAGGCGTGCCGTTGAGATTTTCCCCTATTTTACCGAAGCGTATTTCAACCTCGGGATGGTCTGTTTGACCCTGCTTGACCTTTCCGGGATGATCGCCGCATTCAGGGAAGTGGTGAGAGTAGGCGGCGACGATGAATTGGTGGCGGAGGCAAGGGAACGGATCGATGATTTTGAGCGGCACGTTCGCAAACATAGCGGCATTTCGCTGGATGCTTTCCTGAAAAACGAAGAGACCTTCGTTACGGCGCTTCAAAAGCTGGAGGCCGGCGAGTATTCAGACGCGAGTGAGTTGTTCAACAGGGTTCTGTCCGTTGAGCCGAATCACATGCAGTCGTGGGGCAACCTTGGGCTCGCTTACGCGGGCTTGGGAGAGAAGGCCAGGGCGCTGGAATGTCTGAACAAGGCATTGGAGATAGACCCGGATTACGAAGTGGCGATCGTGAACAAGGCACTCGTCGAGAGGCTGGACCAGGGAGAACGGATCGAAGGCAACATTGAGAGCATTGATTACACGCGGGAGTACCGGGCCAAGAAAAAGAAATCGTATATCGCCGATACTCTCCGGTGGATGCAGCAGGGGACGGAGGGGGAATGATTCGGCGGTATTCTTGCTGAAACAAGATTTTGAGCGAGCGGGTTGGAACAATAAAAGTGATCCGCATATAAGGTTGACAATAACATATATAAGGTTTACAATCTTTTTTGGTAAGGTTGCCTACACCTAACATATGAATAAAAGGTTAATATGGTCGGCATTAGAAAAAGAGGCGAAGATATACGTCAGTTTATTCTCGATAACGTGGAAAGCCACCCGCGTGACGTATCTAACCTTGCGGTCAAGACCTTTGACATAACCAGGCAGGCTGTCAACAAACACATTCAGCGTCTGGTGGAACAGGGGGCGCTGATCGTGTCAGGCAGCACGAAAAACCGCCACTACTTTCTGCATCCGCTGCTCCAATGGGAAACGATCATTACCCTGGAGAACAAGTCCGCAGAGGACAGCATCTGGCGAAATGACATCGAGCCGAAGCTCGGCAAGCTGCCGGACAATGTTCGGGACATCTGGCACTATGGCTTTACCGAGATGATGAATAACGCGATCGATCATTCCGATGGGAAGCAGGTCAGCATCAACATGACCAGAACGGCGATGTCCACCGAACTGGTCCTGTTTGATAACGGTGTCGGCATTTTCAAGAAGATCCAGAATGCGTTGGGCCTGGAGGACGAACGTCATGCGGTCCTGGAACTATCCAAGGGCAAGCTGACGACTGATCCGGAGCGGCACACCGGGGAGGGGATATTCTTTTCCTCGAGGATGTTCGATGATTTCCGCATCCTGTCGGGCAACGCGTTTTTTTCGCACACCCATGCGGAGGATGAAGACTGGATTCTGGAAAATCAAAAATTCCAGACGGGAACCGGCGTGTTCATGAAGCTGAAGAACCATACCGCAAGGACCGTGAAGAAGGTGGTAGACGAGTTCACGACCGGCGATGAGTACGGCTTCACCAAGACCGTCGTTCCCGTCAAACTGGCGCAGTACGGAAATGAAAAGCTTATATCACGCTCGCAGGGAAAGCGCCTCATGGAGCGGGTAGACCGGTTCAAAGTGGTGGTCCTGGATTTCGATAATGTCGAGACCATCGGCCAGGCCTTCGCCGACGAAGTGTTCCGCGTGTTCGTCAAGCAACACCCGCACATAGATCTCATGTCGTTACGGGCGAATAAGCATGTTCAACAGATGATTCAACGGGCGCTGTCGAACGCAGCGGAGTGAAAGGACTCTTTTTAAAAGGAGCGCGTCTGAAATGCCCCAACATTACGACAAAACATGTTCTCCGTTTGATGATAGTGAGTTAGGAACTGAAAGATCGCGTAATAAAGACCTGAAGATTGCCGCCGTGCAAAACAAGAAGCTGACTAAAAATCAGCAGACCTTTAACCGACTATCGAAACGCATCGAACAGCTTCAAAACGCGATTCATCGGGACTCTGCGAAGCTCGAAGCCGTGCTCAAGGCGTACAACGCGGATATACCCGCACTGCAGCGATCTATCGCAGCGAACAGGCTGTCGCTGGCGAAATCCCTGGGTGAAACCACGAAAAGGATCAAATACGGCAAGCGCCAGGCCGCTGACGTGCGCAACGTGATCCTGATTCTGTGCGACGAGGCCTTTTCCCAGATTGAGCCCGACGTTGAAACCGAGCAGTTTTACAATGCCTGGTCAAGATCGAATTACCAACAGGAAGTTCAAAGTCAGAAGGATGCCATGAAGCGGATGTTTTCGGAAGAGGTTAAGGGCGCTTTCGGCCTGGACATTGATTTCGGAGAAATGGGCGGCACGCCCGAGGAAATGGCGCGCTTTGCGAGCCGCATCCAGAGCGAAATTATGAACAACGGGAAACAGCAGGAAAGACGCTGTTCCGGAAGGAAAAAGTCGAAGAAGCAGATTGAGCAGGAGGAACTCAGAAAACGGAAAGAAATTCAGCAGACCAAAAGCATGCGGAGCCTGTATCTTTCGCTGGCCAAGGCCCTGCATCCGGACACCGAAATGGACGGCGCGGAAAAAATGCGGAAAGAAGAGCTGATGAAGAAGGTAACAGTGGCTTATGCCGGCAAGGACATTGCCGCGCTTCTCAAACTCGAAATGGAATGGGTCGCATCGGAAAGCCATGATCTCGGCACCTTACCCGACGAGAAGCTGAAACTCTACATTGCGTCGCTCAAGGAACAGGTTGCCGCTCTTGAGGTGGAACACGCTTCGGTGTTTTATAATCCGCGGTTCATGCCTATCAACGACTTCTGGCATCTGCCGGAGCAGCAAGCCGTGCACGAAATATGGGATCTGAAGCAAGCCTGCACCCGGCTGCACGGGTATCTCATAAACATGACGGATGTCTGCTCCGATACAAGCAGGAAAAAGGACATTGTCGATTTCGTGAAGGAATATATCGCCATGGCCGATTTCGATCTCTCAGATCCCTTGGGTGGTTATTTAGTGGATTTTTGAAAGCCCTGAGACAGGGCGACGCGTCTGCTGAAATTGGCAAATGGTGATGTGAAAGGCTTGGCGCTTGATTCTGACCTTTGAAAAGGACAAAGACGGAAAGATCGTGGTGATCATCGAGATCAACAATCGCTATGGGGGCTAAGATGGAAACCATAAAGAGGCCACACAGGTCCGTTTTGCCGGGTGAAATCCTGAGGGATGAGCTCGATGCCCGTGGCTGGACCCAAGGTGATTTTGCGGAGATTATCGGGAAGCCCCTCCAGGCCGTGAACGAAATCCTGATGGGAAAGAAGGCGGCTGCATAAATGTTTGCAGCACAATCTTAAACCCTACGGAGCGGTAAAGGCCTTCGAACGGGCAGGACAATTTTCAAGTCAGATCCCAATAGCGTACGACGGTTCGCCAATTAAATATGAACGATAAACTGATAGAAACCATTCTCGCCATACCCGCTGAATCTCGGACTCTCGAATTCAAGCGTCTGGGTACCGCTAACGCGGGTGTTGATAAAGTGTTGCAGTCAATTGTTGCTATGGCCAACACGGATGGTGGGTTATTGATCGTCGGTATCTATGATCCGCTTATTTACTTTAAGTGAAAGTAAATAAATATTTATCCTTGTATTATTAGGGAGTTAACGGCATTTTTATTTCCGTGTTTAATCCAAACGCTCTATTCCGCTTTCAGAATATGAGATAAAATGATTACGGGATGATACCTGTACGGCAAGACGATTGATTATTTAAATTCACCCAATGGGTGAATTCTACTTGACAAGTATAAAGCTTTTCGCTATAGTGGAACGGAGGAAAATTATTGAGATACCGCTTCGCGGACAAACGGCTGGAAGAACTTTACCTGCATGGTGCTGGCAGCGAACGCTATCCCCAAGGCATAGCCGAGATGTTTGTCAGGCGGGTGAGGACGATCGAAGCGGCGGCGGACGAGCGGGACTTGAGGGCCTTAAAGAGCCTCCATTTCGAGAAGCTAAAGGGCGGGAAAGACCGTTATTCAATTCGGCTGAATAATGCATGGAGACTGATACTCACCATTGAAAAGGACAAAGACGGAAAGATCGTAGTGATCATTAAGATCAACAAACACTACGGGAATTAAGATGGAGAAAATGAATAAGCCATACAAACCGATACGGCCTGGAGAGATCCTCAAAGAGGAACTGGATGCTCGCTGCTGGACCCAGGGGGATTTCGCTGAGATTACGGGCAAGCCTTTGCAGGCGATCAATGAGATCCTTGCTGGCAAGAAGGCCATAACCCCGGAGACTGCTTTGCTGTTTTCCAAAGCCATCGGGACCACGCCGGAGTTCTGGTTGAATCTTGAGTCCGCATACCGGTTGGATATGCTTCATCATGAGCAGCATAACTCAGACCATGTTGTTCGCAGGGCGAAATTATACAGCATCGCCCCGGTCAAAGAGTTGGCAAAGCGCCATTGGATCAAACCATCAAAGAATATCGATAAGCTTGAAGCCGAAGTGCTTAATTATTTTGGCATCTTCAGTCTGGAGGAGCAGCCGAAGATTGCGGTAAATTTCCGGAAGTCCGAAGGGGGACTTATAGACACTCCATCGCTTTTAGCATGGGTGAGAAAGACGGAGATAGATGCAAAAAAGATAAAGTGCCCAGCCTATGAAGCGCAGAAATTACGGAAGGCAGTCCAGGATTTGCCCGCTCTTTCGGTAGACGAGCCGGCAGTTGCCAAGATTCCGCAGATCCTGTGCAATCTTGGCATTCGCCTTGTCTTTGTGCCGCACCTGCCCCAGACTCGTGTAGACGGTGCGGCATTCTGGTTGGACAAAAGCTCTCCGGTCGTTGCGCTCTCTCTCAGAATGGATCGGATCGACAATTTCTGGTTCACACTCATGCATGAGCTGGTGCATGTAATGGAAGGCGCACGAACTTCGGGAAGCTATCTTGATCAGGATATTATTAATGATCCGGGAAATGAGATGGAGCGAAAAATTAATCAGAAGGCTCGGGATTTTTTGATTCCGCCGGACCGCTTCAATGCTTTTGTAACAAGAACCAAGCCGTTCTTTTCGAGGAGCGCTGTTCTTGCCTTCGCAAAGGAACTCGGCATTCATCCATCGATCGTGGTTGGGCGGCTGCATCACGAGGAAATGCTGCCCTATACGCATCTGCGAAATCTTATGGGTAAAGTGAGACCTATGTTTGCGGGGCATATGAGTTCTTAATCCGGCTGTGAGGATGTCATTAAATTAATTTGTTTGGTAAACAAATGGCCGGCTCTGTGACTGGGTTTGAATGGCAATTTTCAAGCTGAACCCCTACAGATGCATTCTCGAGTGAGGAAATTGATATGCCTGCCGGACAGAAGAACTGGTTGAAGAACGATGTGAAAAAAGCCGACGGTTCCAAGGACTACATCATTCTGGAAAATCCCGCTGCGGTGAAGCAGCTTGATGATCTGCTCTCCCTGGCCTGCACGGCGTACGAAGCATATTGAGGGAATTCATTATGGCAACCTTGGGCTCGCTTACGCGGGTTTGGGGGAGAAGGCCAGGGCGCTGGAATGTCTGAATAAGGCATTGGAGATCGATCCGGATTACGAAGTGGCGATCGTGAACAAGGCGCTCGTCGAGAGGCTGGATCAGGGAGAACGGATCGAAGGCAACATTGAGAGCGTTGATTACAGGAGACGAATACATGACCTTAAAAATGACCTATAATGATGCGGAACTGGAAGCTCTTCTTGATGATAGTGAATCCGATCTTGCGGAACGCAAGGAAAGCTGGGACGGCGATGCTCCGGAGAAAGGGCGGCAGGCAGTATGCGCCTTTGCCAATGATCTGCCTGATCATCGTAAGCCCGGTGTCCTCTTCATCGGCGCTAAGAACGATGGTTCTCCATCAGGCTTATCCGTCACCGACGAGCTTCTCCGAACATTGGCGGATATTAAGACTGATGGCAATACGTTGTCTCCGCCCACGCTTACGGTCGAGAAAAGAAAACTCAAGAATAAAGACATAGCGGTAGTAACCGTACAGCCGTCGGATACGCCGCCAGTGCGATACAAAGGCAGAATTTGGATAAGAACCGGACCGAGACGGGCTATCGCGAGTGCACAGGATGAGCGAATCCTCAATGAGAAAAGACGCTTCAGGGATATACCGTTTGATATCCATCCAATACCAAGCGCGTCAGCGAAAGATCTGAATAAGATGCTTTTCGAGCAGGAGTATCTGCCCAATGCGTTCGCACGCGATGTGCTTGAAGCGAATGACCGGTCGTATGAACAAAGACTTGCTTCCTGCGGCATGATCGCGTCACTTGATGAACCGGTGCCGACTGTTCTCGGGCTGCTGGTACTCGGCAACCGGCCCCAGGATTTTATTCCTGGAGCATTCATACAGTTTTTACGCCTGGATGGGACTGAATTATCCGCCCCGGTGATTGATGAGGATGCCATCGATGGATCGATTGGTCAGCTATTGCGGCGAATCGACGAAAAAATGGAGTCGCATAACAGGGTCAGTGTGGATTTGGTCGCTGCGCAAACTGAAAAGCGTGACGTCGATTATCCCATGCCCGCCTTGCAGCAAATCGTCCGTAATGCCGTGATGCACAGGACATATGAAGGAACAAATTCTCCGGTGAGGATATACTGGTTCAACGACCGCATAGAAGTCATCAGTCCGGGCGGACCGTTCGGCGAAGTAACGGCCCAGAATTTCGGCAAGCCGGGCTTTACCGATTATCGAAACCCTAATATCGCCGACGCGATGAGGGTCTACGGCTTTGTTCAGCGCTTCGGTGTGGGTATTGCGACAGCGCAGAAGGAATTGCGGGATAACGGCAATCCGCTGGCCGAGTTTACGGTTACGCCGACTGCGGTGCTTTGCACGATGAGGAGAACGCTATGAATACGAAGGTGATTACTTTCTTTAACAACAAAGGCGGCGTCGGGAAAACCTCGCTGGTCTATCACCTTGCCTGGATGTTTTCCGAACAAAGAAAGCGGGTGGTGGCTGTTGATCTGGACCCACAGGCGAACCTTACTTCCGCCTTCCTGGACGAGGGAAAACTCGAAGCCTTATGGGACCTCGACAACGAGGCAAACACGATCTACAGGGCAATTCAGCCGCTGACAGGTGTCGGCGATCTACGGGAGCCTGTGTTACAAAGGATTACGACCGATCTATATTTGTTGCCTGGTGATGTCGCCTTGTCCGCTTTTGAAGAAAACCTCGCAAACGTATGGCCTGACAGCATGGGTGACAACAACCTCTATCGGCCTTTCCGTATTCTTACCGCGTTCTGGCAAGTGATGCAATTGGCGGCAAAAAAAGTTGAAGCGGATATGTTGCTGGTTGATGTCGGCCCAAATCTCGGGGCCATTAATCGGTCTGTGCTCATATCCACGGACTACGTTATCATACCTCTCGGCGCGGACCTGTTCTCATTACAAGGTTTGAAGAACCTCGGCCCCACACTTCGGAATTGGCGCAGTCTCTGGAAGAAGCGCCTGGACAATTGGTCAAAGCCGGAATTTTCTCTTCCCAAAGGGGACATGCAGCCATCTGGATATCTTTGTCAGCAGCACAGCGTCCGCTTGAATCGCCCGGTCAAGGCGTATGACAAGTGGGTCAACCGCATCCCGGCTGTTTATCGCGAAAGCGTGCTGAATGAACCAGCGCAGAATCTGAAGCTTGAAGATGATCCCCTGTGTCTTGCAACTATCAAACACTATCGGAGCCTTATTCCTTTGTCTCAGGAACATAGAAAACCGGTTTTCCGGCTCACTTCCGCTGACGGCGCAATCGGGAGCCATGCCTTAGCCGTGCAGGAAGCGTACGGTGATTTCCTTACGTTGGCGAAGAAGATCGCTGGTAAAACCGGGATCGCCTTGTAACAGGTCGATTCTGCAAAAGAGTCAGATAAAGGGGCTACATAGACCATGGCTGAGTCATTAATTGAACAACTGCCGAAGATTGTTGCCGAGGGCAAGAAGGAAGTTGAGAAGATACTGGAGCGGCTGTCGGGACCGAATAAGCTGACGCTTCAGACGAACGAGTATGTATTGCCGTCGAAGGACAAGTCGGGGTTGTTCAGAGGCGAGGTTAAAGAGCTGAACGAGAAGGAATGGCATAACCGGCTGATCTATGGCGACAACCTGCTCGTGATGCAGGCGCTGCTGGCTGGCGATCTGGAGACTGGGCTCCCTTCCATGCGTGGCAAGATCGACCTCATCTGCATCGATCCACCGTTTGACAGCAAGGCCGACTACCGCACGAAAATCACTCTTCCCGGAACTACCATCGAGCAAAAGCCGACCGTGCTGGAGCAGTTTGCCTATTCTGATACATGGAAAGATGGTACTGTCAGCTATTTGCAGATGATTTATCCGCGCCTCGTGCTAATGCGGGAGCTATTGAGCAGTCAAGGTTCGCTCTATGTGCATCTTGATTGGCATGTAGGGCATTATGTAAAAATATTGCTGGATGACATTTTTGGGAAGGATAACTTTTTAAATAATGTTGTATGGTGTTATCAGACCCGTCAGTTTTCAAAAAAATATTGGAATAGAAAGCATGATGATATCCTGTTGTATTCAAAAAATACCGATCAGCATATCTTCAACTGGGAAGCAGAGGGTGTTCTTCAACCATACGCGGAAGCTACTATTAAGAAATTCAAGCTGAAGGATGAAATTGGTTACTATCGTCTGTGTGGTAGGGGAATTTCAGGAAGTCCGATACAATCAGCAAAAGACGTTGATCCTGAATGGGAGAAGACACACCCTGAGCTTGTCGTGCGTAATTATATAGGAAAAGGTTTTGCCCCACACGATTATTGGCTGATCGATATTGTCAATCAAGTTGCAAATGAACGTACTGACTATAATACACAGAAACCCGAAGCAGTTTTAGAGAAAATGGTAAAAGCTTCAAGCAATAAGGATTCTATTGTGGCTGATTTTTTCATGGGTTCCGGAACTACCGGTGCTGTTGCGGAAAAACTTGGCCGTCGTTGGATCATGTCGGACATTGGTAAGCCCGCCATCATGATCAGCCGGAAGCGGCTCATCGACATGGAGAGCAAGCCCTTCATCTATCAGTCTATAGGCGACTATCAGAAGGAAGCCTTCACATCCTCTCGAATGTTCAGGCGTGTGGGAGACTTGGCGAATGTCGTGCTGAACCTTTACGGCGCTTTGCCATTCCCGGATGACCAGAACCCGAACCGCAACCTCGGCTACATCAAGAACAGCCGGACGCTGGTGATGGTTGATTCTCCTTCGAAGCTCACGGGCTATGCGACGCTGAAGCGCGCACAGGAACTGCGGGAGTCATTCCTCGGCGGCTGGGGCAAGGTCATCGTGCTGGGATGGAATTTTGCCTTTGACATCGCGACGGTGATCAAGAATCTCAACGACGACAAGCTGGAGGTGTTGGTGATCCCGCCGGATCTCCTGGATAAGCTCAAGTCTAAATCCAGCTATCAATCTCTGCTCAAGAGCGGCAAGATACGATTCTCGTCGCTTCAGTACATTACGATCAAGAAGCCGGTCGTCAACAACCATTCAGCCGACATCGAGGAGATCACGATAGAGTTGGACAACTATGTTCTGCTTTCTCCGGACGCGCTGCCTCTCGATGAAGCAAACAAGGAGAAGCTGCAGGACATTATCGCCAATGACCCGCTTGCGCTCATCGAATACTGGAGTGTGGACCCGGACTATGACGGCACAACGTTTCGGAGCAAATGGCAGGACTACCGTGAGAATACGGAGAATGACGCCGATCCATTCCGCGTGGTGAAGCAGATCAAGATTCTTGCGCCGAAGGTCAAGGGCAAACGGAAAATATGCGTGAAGGCCGTGGACGTGTTCGGGTTTGAGAGCGTGGTGGTGGAGGAGGTGAAATAGAGTTTGTATTTTTTCTGTCATGCCGGACTTGATCCGGCATCCAGAGGCTTTTGAAAAGACTGGATTCCTGCCTTCGCAGGAATGACGATCTTCAGTGAAACGGTAATTAAAACACGGACTCAAAGTGGTGATCGCCTCTTATTGGTATCACTTAACTTATTGTAGTTATATTGATATTTTCAATTTGCCGATTATGAGCCTCATAAGGCTCAAAATTGGAAAAACCTAAAAGAAATTATTTTTGCCGTTCATGGTGCGCTTGTTTAACCACCCACACAACTTTTGCAAGAGACTAAGAAGACGAACTTTTTTAAACGATTTAAACGATTTTTTAGACGACTACAAGATATAACGAATTGATTTATATGGATAATAATGAGCTAAAATAGCTGCTAAAGATTGGGATTATTCGTTCTGTGGACTAAAGAACAGAGAGTGCTGAATGGTCATGGAGCGGGTGCACGCTGGCGACTAATAAAGAATAATTGACGGCCTAAAGGCGGATTCCGTCAATTGTCCCGTCAATTATTTGCTAACCAATTGAAAAGCTGATGTTTTGCCGATGATTATATAGCTCAAGCTAACGTCAGGGAGACTTACATAGTGACCGTTTCCGTAAATACCGGCACTCGTGACGTACCGCTCAAATTTGCTAAAGAGCTTACCGCCCAGGTAAACAAGGCATGGGAGGACGGCAGCTTTTTCTCAAAAACAAGTCCTGTAACCCAAGACCTTCTCAGGTTCTGGTTTAATGACACGTTCTGCGAGTCTCGTAGTGTCAATTTCCATCTCGGTCAAAAACAGGCCATTCTGAACACCGTCTATCTCCATGAAATTTTAAAAACCGATTCCGTGTTCGACATGTACTCATTAATCAGCGATGAGGTTGCGGCGGAGATGGACCTGACGTACCTGAAAAAGGACAAGTTCAGCCATCCGAAGTATTGCCTCAAAATGGCGACCGGCACGGGGAAGACCTGGGTCTTGAATGCGCTCTTGATCTGGCAGTATCTGAACGCGAAGTTCGAGGAGAAGCCGGGCAACAGGTTCTCAAAACGCTTCCTGATCGTTGCGCCGGGCCTGATCGTGTATGAGCGCCTGCTGGACGCATACCTGGGCAAGGAGGAGCCGGGAGGGACAAGAAGCTTCGAGACATCGGACTTCAATAAGTTCGAGGAGCTATTCATTCCGCGTGCGTATAAAGAAATACTCTTCGGGTTCATCCAGACCAATGTAGTGAAGAAAGAAGAGATCGGTAAGAAGGTGACTGGCGACGGAATGATAGCGATCACAAACTGGCATGCGCTGGTGGGCGAGGAGGAGAAAGAAGAGGCGACAGCTGTATCGCCTCTGGAAGACCCCTCCGGGGCGGTGAAGGAACTTTTGCCGGTCACGCCCGGGACATCGGCAGGGCATGCTCTTGAGTCGCTGGACAATCAATACCTGAGCGGCGGGGAGATCGAATACTTGGCTGAACTCGATAATCTTGTCGTGTTCAACGATGAGGCGCATCACATCCACGAGACCAAGAAGGCCGGGATCGTATCGGAAGTGGAGTGGCAGAAGTCGCTGAACAAGATAGCCGAGGGAAAGGGGAGCCGCTTTGTTCAGATCGATTTCTCAGCGACGCCCTATGACGTTACCGGCAGCGGCCAGAAGCGGACTAAGCATTATTTTCCGCACATCATCGTGGATTTCGACCTCAAGACCGCCATCCACAAGGGCCTGGTTAAGACCATTGCGCTCGACAAGCGCAAAGAGATCGCGGCCATGGAACTGGACTTCAAGGCAGTGCGCGACGGGAATACGGTAATCGGCCTTTCGGACGGCCAGAAGTTGATGCTTCGGGCGGGTTTGCAGAAGCTGAAGATACTGGATCAGCAGTTTGTGGAACTGACAAAAGATAAGTCCGGCATGAGCGACAAACATCCCAAGATGCTGGTCATCTGCGAGGATACGAACGTTTCACCCAAGGTCGTTGACTTTCTTGTGGACAGTGAGGGGCTGGGTGCCGACGATGTGATGCAAATCGATTCGGATCGGAAGGGCTCGATCCCTGCTAAAGAGTGGCAAGATGTAAAGCAGCGGCTCTTTAATATGGACCGGCATGAAAAGCCGAAGGTTGTCGTGTCCGTGCTAATGCTTCGTGAAGGGTTTGATGTGAGCAATATCTGCGTGATCGTTCCTCTTCGCTCATCCCAGGCACCGATCCTTCTTGAGCAGATCATCGGCCGGGGGCTTCGGCTCATGTGGCGGGAGCAGGATTATAAGGACATTAAAGACGAAAACAGGATCAGGGTGCTGCAAAAGAAGCAGGAGCCGTCCAATTATCTCGACATCTTGAGTATCATCGAGCACCCTGCGTTTAACGAGTTCTATGATGACCTCTTGAAGGAAGGGATTGTCGGCGAATCGCACGATCTGCCTGTGGACCGTGAAAGCATACTCGGTGACATTATCAGAGTGGGGTTGAAGGAAAACTACAAAGACTATGATCTGTACTGGCCGATTATTGTCCAGGACAAAGAAGAGATCCTTCATGTGATGGATCCCTCTGCCGAGTATTTTGCGGAGTTTGACTGGTACAGTCTCGATCAACTGAAAAAAATGGCGCCAAAAGAAGGGGAGTCGTTTATTTCCGAGGAAGTGACCGTTAAGACCCGCTTCGGAGAATACCATGTGGCGGGAGACCTCTTTACGGCAAAGAGCTATAATGAATTCCTTGCAAAAATCGTCAAGGTAATCAGCGGTACGTTTGGTACATCCGGCCGACGGGGTGCCAAAAACTATCCGTTCATGCAGATCAACAACGTGATGCTGGTCAAGGTGATCGACGATTTTATTAAGAACCGACTGTTCAACCAGCCCTTTGATCCGTTCGTGGAAAACAACTGGAGGGTGCTGCTCCTATCACAGGCCGGGATCACACAGCACATTATTAAAGAAGTGAGCCAGACCATCTACGATATGCAGAACAATATCCGGGTCGAAGACGCCGTCGTGATCAAGAAGTTTTTTTCTGAAATCGATGAGCTTAAGATGCGGGAGAATTTTTCACTCGAAGCCGCAAAGACGATCTACGAGCGGCTGCCGTATCCCTCGAATAAAGGAGATCTGGAGAAGAACTTTATTCTGTACTGTGATGGAGACCCGGAAGTGAACAGTTTCCTCAAGATCAGCGATTATTACCATTCTTTCGCCCATATCAACTATATCCGCACGGACGGTATGCTGTCTCCTTATTATCCGGATTTTATTGTCAAGATCGGGGCGGACCTTTACCTCGTGGAGACCAAGGCGCAGAAAGACGTTAAGGACGCGAACGTCAGACAGAAGGAACTGGGGACGCTATACAGACTGAAAAAAATAAATGAATTGAATCCCGAGGACAGGATGGGATGCGAGTGGCACTATGTCCTGCTGGGCGAGACGACTTTCTATACTATGCGGGACAAAGGTGCGTCCATCAAAGAGATCATGGAGTTTTCAAAACTGACACGGCAAAAGGTGGAAGGGAGTTTGTTTTGAAGAAGGTGACTGATGATCATGAGACCAGGATTGGTCTTCTGAGCTTGACATCAATGATTGTGTTCCATTACTATCCGTTCCCGGAAAATCACCCGAAATTCGCAGGCGGGAAAGAGTCGGCGCGGTAGCTGGTCCAAGGAGGCTGGAGGAAAGAGGGAAAAGATGCTTCGTATCTATAACACCCTGACCGACACCAAGCAGGAATTTGTCCCGATGCGTCCGGGAAAAGTGGGGATGTATGCCTGCGGGGTGACGGTTTACGATCACAGCCATATCGGGCATGCCCGCGGGGCCGTGGTTTTCGATATGGTTCGCCGCTACCTTGCATACAAGGGCTGGAAGGTGACCTATGTCCGGAACTTTACGGATGTGGACGACAAGATCATCAACCGGGCCAACGCGGAGGGCGTCTCCTGCGACGAGATTGCAGCGCGGTACATCGAGGCCTATCAGAAAGACATGGAGGCCCTGGGTGTGGACCGGGCCGACATTGAACCCAAGGCCACCGAACATATCCCGGAGATCCTGGAGCTGATTCGGTTATTGGTGGACAAGGGGGCGGCCTACGAGTCGGGCGGCGACGTGCTCTTTTCGGTTGAGCGTTTCGAGGGGTATGGAAAGCTTTCCAGGAGAAAACTCGATGAGCTCATTGCAGGAGCAAGGGTCGAGATCGACGAGAAAAAGAAGAATCCCCTGGATTTTGTACTCTGGAAGGCGTCCAAGCCCGGGGAGCCCGCGTGGGATAGCCCGTGGGGACCGGGACGGCCGGGCTGGCATATCGAATGTTCGGCCATGAACCGGGCCCACCTTGGTGAAACCATAGATATCCACTGCGGCGGAAAGGATCTGATCTTCCCGCATCATGAAAACGAGATCGCCCAGAGCGAGGCGGCAACGGGCAAACCTTTTGTCCATTACTGGCTCCACAACGGTTTTGTCAATATCAACCAGGAGAAGATGTCCAAGTCCCTGGGGAACTTCTTTACCATCAAGGAGGTCCTTGAGAAATTCCACCCCGAGTCCGTCCGTCTTTTCCTGCTTTCCACGCATTACCGGAGCCCCATTGATTTCTCGGACCAGAACCTCAAGGATGCGGAACGGGCCCGGCGCAGGGTTTATACCCTTCTTTATGAAGTGGACAGGCGCCTGTCAAAAGCGGCGGAGAGCGCAGCATCCCAGGAGGCCGCAGGGTATCCGGCCGTTTCCCTGCAGGTTCAGGAGATGGTCCCCCGGTTTGAGGAGGTCATGGACGATGACTTCAATACGGCGCGGGCCCTTGGAGGCCTCTTTGAGGTGGTCCGTGCCCTGAACGGGTTCCTTAAAAATATAGGCCTGAACATGAATCAGGAGATCGGATCGGTCCTGAAAGGATTTCGGGAGAATATCAGGGTTATCGGGTCTGTCCTGGGGCTTTTCCAGGGGAGGCCCGAAGAGGTCCTGAAGGGGGCTGGGGGCATGGAGACCCTGGACCTCGAAGAGGTCCAGGCCATGATCTTCCGGAGGACCGAGGCGAGGAAGCAAAAGGACTGGGCTGAGGCAGACCGGATCCGCAAGGAACTGGCCGAGAAGGGGGTTCTCTTAAAAGACCTCCCTGACGGGACCCTGGACTGGGAGTGGGATCGTTAAATGTCCGACTTTATATATGGAATTCATCCCGTGGAAGAGGCCCTTGGCTTACAGGCGGGGGCTGTGGAGCGGATCTGGATCCAGCGGGGTTCCAGGAATCCAAGGGTGCAGAAGATCATCCAGGCGGCCAGGAAAAACGCTGTTGAACTCAGTTTTGAAGAGAAAAAGCGCATGGATGAGCTGGCCCAGGGGGCGCGCCACCAGGGAGCGATCGCCCTGTGCGGTAAAAAGGCCGTCTATTCGCTGGAAGACCTGATGGATATTCCCTCCAGAAGAGGAGAGGCCCCTTTTTTTCTGGTACTGGACCAGGTGGAAGATCCCGGAAATCTGGGGGCCGTGATCCGGTCGGCTGTGGCCACCGGGGTCCAGGGAGTCATTTTGCCGGAACGGGGAACAGCGCCCCTTGGAGCCGTGGCCTTCAAGAGATCTGCCGGGGTCCTTGATAAGGTTCCAGTGGTCCGGGTCACGAACCTGGTCAGGGCCATGGAGTCCTTGAAAAACAAAGGGATATGGATGGTCGGGGCCGCTACCCAGGCTGGCGAGTCCTATATGGATGCGGATTTTTCCGGCCCCATTGCCCTGGTTATCGGCGGCGAAAGGGGGCTCCGGAGGCTGGTCCAGAAGACCTGTGACCGGATGGTCTCGATTCCCATGAAAGAGGGGGCAGAGTCCTTGAACCTCTCGGTTGCGGCGGCCCTGCTCCTCTATGAGGTCGTTCGAAAAAGAAGGAAGACGCCGGAAAAATAAAAAAAATAATGAAGAAAAGTGATTTTTTACTTGAAATTATAAATAGAATCGTCTAATTTAATATTTTACTTTTTGTGCGTTATAGATCTGTAGGCATATTTTTAATCAGACAGTTCTATGTTTCTGATCATCGGTTGAGGAAAATTCTCTTCGCCGATGTAGCTCAATCGGTAGAGCAACTGATTTGTAATCAGTAGGTTGTCGGTTCGATTCCGGCCATCGGCTCCATGTATTAAAAGTATTAAAAGAAGAAGACGGGAATCGTGGAATAGGGATTGGGAGAGCAGGCTCACGGCTTCCACATTCTTTTGTTGTCTTGGTTTATCTGGGGAGGTTCCCGAGTGGTCAAAGGGAACAGACTGTAAATCTGTCGGCGAAGCCTACGGAGGTTCGAACCCTCCCCTCCCCACCAACGCTTTCCTCTGGAAAGCGTAATTTCAAATTTCAAATTTGAAATTTGAGATTTTCGAGGGTGCGGGAGTAGCTCAGGGGTAGAGCGTCAGCCTTCCAAGCTGAGGGTCGCGGGTTCGAATCCCGTCTCCCGCTCCATTAGAATAAGAGTTCAAGATGGTTCAAGTCGTTCAAACGGTTTAAACGGCTTGAACCGATTGAACCATGTTGAACGGTTTCTTATTCGTGCCCACGTAGCTCAGTCGGTAGAGCGCATCCTTGGTAAGGATGAGGTTCACCGGTTCGATCCCGGTCGTGGGCTCCAGGATATAAAACATCGTTCAAAGTGTTCAAACCGTTTAAAAGGTTCAAGCGGTTTGAACTCTTTGAACTCTTTGAACTCTTTGAACTCTTTGAACTCTTTGAACTCT
>CAKKPE010000152.1 GCA_919901565.1 bacterium | reverse complement strand
GTACGCCTCATTCCTCAGGACTTGCGCGCCTTGCATCTGGGCCTTTTTACTTTGCTGTCACATTTGAGGACTTCTTACGAGTCCATCATATTTGCTTTATGAACCTCCTTACTCTTTCTGAAGGCTTACGGACTGAATATAGGCCACGATGTCGTTCAGGTCCGAGTCTTTCAATACCGGCCATGAGAATCCGTAATCCCTCATCTTCTGCATCATGCTGGGGCCGTGGTTCCAGATTGCCTGGGTGACTTTGATGATCGTGACCTGGCGGAGTTGCCCCAGATTGGGTCCAATGGAACCGTCTCTCCCTCCCGGTCCGACGGTATGACAGATCACGCAATTTTTTTCTTCGAATATTTTTTTACCTCGCTGGGCATCTCCAGGAGGATCGAAATACCTGTAAGCGAAGAGATACGAAAGGATGTCCGCCATTTCCTGGGGATTGATATCCTTCCTCGGGATCTCACGCGCCTTCATGATCTTCATCATCTCAGGTGAATGATTCCACATGAGAGCGGCCATTCCTGCCAGGGTCCTCGGAAACTCGATCTTGCCGAAGTCCGGTCCCTGATGCTTGCCCTCTCCCTCAATGGTGTGGCAGTCCTTGCATCCTTTTTCAACAAATAATGTCCTCCCTCGTGCCGGCGATCCAGGTTCAAGATGATATTCATCCTGGATCTTGCCGCCGATGCTCTGGATATAAGCGACCAGGTTGATCATATCCTTTGAGTCAAGGTTCGGCCAGGACATCCCCTTCTTTTCCATCTCCTGTTCCATCCGCGGGGCATGCTGCCACATCTGCTGTGCCCATACAATGGGATTAATGTATATACCCCATCGGGTCAGGTCGGGCCCGATATTTCCTCCTTTGCCTAAAATGGAATGGCAGCGGATGCATTCCTTGGATGAGAGGAGGATTTTACCGTCATCCGGGTTCCCAGGTTCATCCACGTATCGGATAAAGTAGAGAAAGGAAAAGAGCTCGGCCATCTCCACCTCGGATATCGAGGGTAAGCGGATTCCTTCTTCCTGCATCTTTTCCCACATGTTTGGAAGGTGGTTGACAATATTCGTGGCCAACTGACCTTCGGAGAGGTGGCTGATATGGATCCGTCCCAGATCGGGTCCGATTTTCCCGTCTCCCTGCCCCCATATGGTATGACAGTTAATGCAATTTTTTGAAAGAAACAGCTTCCAGCCCTTGTTCGCATCTTCCGGGAAGATAAATGCGGGATCACCTTTCTTTTCCATTTCGCTCTGGACTGTGTGCGGCAGAAAGATTCCTGTACAGATCAGAAACAGAACAAGAAGAAATAAAAAAAAGTGGGTTGCTTGATCTTTGAGTTGATGTATGCTTTTCATAAATCCCTCCTCGGCAAACTATGTGTTACCAATAAAGGTTTCTGCATTGGTGAATGTCTTTGTTTCCACATCCACATCATTTTTTATATTGTAAGCATCAGGGAGATAGCTTCTGACCCTCCCCGCGACTTCGGCCACGGCATGCTTCCTCCCTTCCTGGATCTCCCATATGGACACAATGGGAAAGAATTTGGTAAAGAGCACGTAGAGCAGGATAAAAAAAGCGAAACATCCCGCAAGCAGCGATAGCTCAACCCAGCTCGGATGATAAACGCCGCGATCGTAGGGAAGCCTCGGGTTGGCGAGCGTGGGAACAACAATGATGAATCGTTCCAGCCACATGCCGATGGTAATGGCCGCGGACGCAAACACACACCCCTTGATGGTACGAAGCTTTCTGTTGCTGAGAAAGATGCCGGGAATGACCAGACAACAGAGGATCATCCCCCAGAATTCGAACCGAAATTCACCGTTGAACTTGGCCCAGAAGACCTGCATGTGGGAGGGCTCTGCGCCGTAAAAGGTGGTCAAATATTCAGAGAAGGTAAAATAGCTCCAGAGAAGGGTCATCACAAAAAGGAGCGTCCCAAGGTTGTTGAAGTGGATATCTTTCAGGTAATCCTCGAGGTGATAAACCCAGCGGATCAGGGCCATGGCGATGATCAAAGCCGCAATTCCGGAATAGATGGCTCCCACCACAAAATAGGGTCCGAAGATGGCCGAATGCCACATGGGCTGGATGGTCATGGCAAACACGAAGGAGACGACCGTATGCACCGATACGGCGACCGGGATGACCAGAATGGCCATGACGGAGATAGCTGTTTCAAGACGATGGAACTGTCTCGGGGTTCCGGTCCACCCGAGGGCCAGAACCGTATAGAGCCATTTGCGCTTGTTTGCCTTGTCCCGCATGAGAGCGATATCCGGGATCAGGGGTAGGAAAAGGTAGACCGTGCTCGCAGTCAGATAGATGGTGATACTGGTGACGTCCCAGAGAAGCGGAGACTCAAATCGTCCAAACTTGATGATATTCATGATCCGGTCAGGCCGTCCCAGATCCATGAGTATGCTGGCCACACCGAAGAAGATAACCATGACCGTGATTACCTCTGCGGACCGTGTGATGGCCCTGCGCCACTCGGCCTGGGCTATCCTGAGAATTGCTGAAATCAAAGTGCCGGCATGGCTGATCCCGATGAAAAAGACAAAGTTTGTGATATAGAAGCCCCAGTAGACCGGCCTGTTCAAGCCCGTAACCCCGAGCCCGTTGCGCAATTGATGAAAATAGGCAAAGAAACCCCAGGCCACGACCAGGGAAAGAAGGCATACCGTGATGTAGTAATTCCGGTTTGACTCCAGAATCGGCTTGAGGAGAGTTTTTTCATCGTGTTCAAACGCCTTCTTCAGGTCCATGTCACACTCCTTCGCTTAAGTAAATCACTTTGGGGTGGGTTCCCAGGTCTTCCATCAGAAGAAAGGCACGTTTGCTCTGAGAAAGGATGGATACCGTTGATTTAGGGTTGCCCAGATCGCCGAAATACATGGCCTCTGCAGGGCAGGTCTGGACGCACGCCGGGATGTAGTCGTCGGGTCCGAGTTCACGGTGTTCATACTGGGCCAGGTCTCTTGCCTTTTGGAGGCGGTGATGGCAGAACGTGCATTTTTCGACCACGCCGTTGTATCTGACGGTCACATCGGGATTCAAATATCTTTCCATGCCTTTGGGCCATTCCGGTTTGAACCAATTGAAGTACTTGACCGTATACGGACAGGCGGTCGTGCAGTACCGGCAGCCGATGCACCGGGCATTGATCTGGCCCACAATTCCTTCAGAACTGATCTGCGTGGCGCCGACAGGGCAGACCTTGATACAAGGCGGGTTTTCACAGTGCATGCAGGGCCGCGGCAGAAGACGCATCCGTACATGGGGGTATTCATCATCCACGAAAGGAATCATCTCCAGCCAGTGTATGCTCCGGCCGGCCTTTGCGGTTTCAGGATTTGAGATCGGAACATTGTTTTCCGCCTGACAGGCAACCACACAGGCCTGACATGCCGTGCATTTGTCCAGGTCGATCACCATTCCCCACTTTGCCATATGTTTTGCTCCTTTCGTGACGCAAGGATTTATGCATTAGTTTTAGTCAATCTTGCTCGGGAACGCTGGAAATGAACCTTGCCGGAAAATGGTTCCTTTTCAGCAAGGAGAATCTTGAGGACATTTTCCCCGATCCCGGTGGTCCATCTCCCACCCGATGCATGCCCGAGACCGACCGGAAGATTGATGACGTCCGGCATGGCGCCTTTGAAAAGCCGGGTCTGGGCCTTGATTTTTCCTTTGGGGGACTCAACCCAGACCCAATCCCCGTTTTGAATGCCGATCTTGTCGGCTGTTTCAGGATTGACTTCGACCCATGTATGCCATTCCTGATAAACATGAAACCCTGAGATATCCTGCAGCCATGGCTGGTTGGTCTGGTTGAGTCCACTGAGAATGGGAATGACGTAAGGATTCAGCTCGAGATTATAGAGGGTATCATTCTCTTTGGATACGCCCGGATCCGCCAGAGGGAGACAGGCGGCGTCAAGCTTGTCCATGCCCACGGGTGAGGGGATCTTCTGAAGGGCCAGATCCTTATCCATACCTTTCAGGTCGCTGAAATATTTTCTGGCTGTCAATGAATAAAATTCAAACTTTCCCGAAGGGGTGGAGAGGGCCCTTTCCCATTCCCATGGATAATAAACCGGATCCCACCATCCGCCCCTTTCCTGAACGTCGGCCAGGAATTTATCAAAAGGCTCCTGGCTTCTTACCTTCCAGCCGCTCTGCTCAAGGAGTTTGGTCCAGAGTTCTTCGAGCTGAGCGCCGAAAGCCTCCCCGCTGGCTGATGCGTGGAGAGGGTGCAGTGATGCCTTGACCAGATCCTCGGATTTTGCAGATGGAAATGCACTGGAGACCGGTTTGCCCATAACTCCTGCAAGGGCAATCAGGATTTCAGAGGTATCCCGTGTATCATACGTGGGCGCCACCACGGGCTTCGCCACGCTGACCAGGGGATTTCCCTTCAGGGTATAGCTGGTATCCAGCTGCCACTTCTCCAGATAGATGGAATCGGGCAGGATGATATCCGCATACCGTGTCGTTTCATCCATGGAAGAGGAGAAGCTGACCACGGTCGGTATTTGATTCAAGGCTGAAACCAGCCGGTCCGGTTCAGGGCTCTCATACACCGGGTTCGCGCCATGAATAAGGAGAATCTCTATGGGATAGGGTTGTTTTTTCAAAATTTGTTCTGCAAGATTTTCCGGAGCATCTTGAACCAGCGAGTACCTGCTCCTTCCGGCCCCGTCTATCCTCGGCATGGACCGCCCTTTGGCCGAGACAGGATCGGGAGAGAATGGCGGGAGAGGTATTTCAGGAAGTCTTGCATTGGATAAAATTCCGCCCTTTTTCTGGATGTTCCCGACCAACCCGTTCAGGGCGTGTATGGCCATCCGGTTGTAGATCCCCTGGTTGCCGATCCACTCTCCATCGTTCCCGATCGCCACTCCAGGCTGGTGATGGACAAATTCCCGGGCCAGACTCATGATCATATCCCTGGGAACACCGGTAACCTTGGCCACCTTTTCCAGCGGGTATTCCTGAATGACCAGGGTCTTGAAACCGGGGTGTGAGGCGCCTTTCTCGTCTGTCCAATCCTCGAATCCCAGCGTCCGTTCATCGATGAATTCCTCATCATACCGCCTCTCGATGATGATTACCGAGGCAATGCCCATGGCAAGAACTCCCTCGGTACCGGGATTGATGGGGACCCACTGATCGGCCTTCGCACCCGTAACCGAGAGGCGCGGTTCGATATGGACCAATTTGCCACGCTCATCTTTGTTCCCTCTACGAAATTTTCCATAGGCACGGGAAAGTTGTACCGAAGACCAGTGGTCTTCGAGAAGGCCGCTGTTAAAGGAGAGGATGTAGTTGGTATCCTCAATATCATAGGTGATCCCGGCATCCGACCCTTGCATCAAATGAAATGCCGGGGTTTTTCCTGATGGACGGTCTGATTGATTCCGGATCAGGTTGGGCGAACCATAGGCTTCCATGAAACGATCAGAGACATTCTTGGCAAGACCTCTCTGGGGGCCGGTCAGCATGGCCAAAGCGTGAGATTTCCCCTGGTTCCGGAGTGTTTTCAGCTTGTCTCCTAATTCTGCGAGCGCCTGGTCCCATGATATGGGTTTCCATTTGCCTTCTCCCCGCGCTCCTTCACGGGCCATGGGCCCTTTGATCCGGTCCGGGTCATAGAGATATTGCAGGCCGGATTGTCCTCTGGCACAGAGTCTCCCACGGTTGATGGGGTGGAGGGGATTCCCATCAATTTTTACGGCCCTATCTCCATAGACCCGGACCAGGATACCGCATCCTCCCTGGCACTGTTGGCAGATCGACGTTTCCCATTTCTCTTCGGGGGGGCGAAGTGAAATGTCATCGTTCTCTAAAGCCAGGGCATCTCGAACCGGTCCACTGATCAGGTGTGGAAAAAGCCCATACCTGTAGGCCAGTCCGAAAGTGGTTGTCCCGCTCAGGATTTTTATAAAGTCCCTTCTGAGAATATCCTTTTTCAACAATATCCCTCCTTTAACGGTGGCATGAAACACAATCGGTTTTGGCATGGAGTTTTCTGTGGCACGACAAGCAGGCGTTCATGCTGATCTTCATAGGGGCCTTGCTCGGCGGTGTCTTCCGGAACGCCATATCGCCGTGGCATTTCGTGCAATCCAGACCGGCAACGCTCACATGCCGCCGGTGGGAAAAGAATACATGATTAGGGACTTCGAAGAGTCTCTTCCACGGGATTTCCTCGTTCTTTGAAGCGAATTTACGGATCTTCTCCTCTTCCGGGCTATTGGTCTGAGGCTCGGAGTGGCAGCCCATGCATATCTCCACACTGGGAAGGGTGGCACGAACTCCATCCTTCACACCCTGATGGCACATCACACATTCGATCTCAAGTTTCTGTGTATGTTTGTAATGGTTGTACTGAATGGGCTGTTCAATGGCCTGGACACTGCTTATGCAAAATAATGATATCGCCATGGCGCTTAAGAACGCACAGCAGATCATGGCGGGGACGGATCGTCTTGTCATTCGATTCCCTTCCTTAAGAGATCTTAAGAAAACTTCCGGATATGTGGCTCATAAAGACCATGATAAAATCATGTTAAGCAAAAGGTATGCCAAATTAAAAGCTCATCCGGGAAGGGAGATGAATGAATGGATAAGGCCATGTTTTATCACAAGTTGGGTACCCGTAAGAGAAGGGCCGGACAGAGTCTGGGTATAAAAGAAAAATGACCGGTTTCCATACACTTTTCATGACAATATTGAGGCTATCTGTTTCAACAGTTTGATTTTTAAGGCAAAAACAAGCAACTGCATTTTCGGACACTGACCGGTTTCAGGACAGTTGCTGAATGGGGATTCTTCTCTAAAAAATCCTTTGAAAAACAATTTGTTGGGAAATTTTTGCCTTTTTTCTCTTGGATGGCACAACCGTTGCATATAAGATATAGAATCAAATATTTGTGTAAGCGCCGTTAAGGAGAAAACTTGGTTTCTTCTCATACGCTTCAAACAAAACAAAACCAGCGTTCAATACACGGGAGCCAACTCACCAGTGAGTCTAAAACACGGGGCGGGATCCCGATGACTGTGCTGGTTATCCTGACTGTTTTACTTATGGAACGGCCTCTGTTTACTTTGCAGGCCAGCCCGCTCACGGAGGCTGCGGCCGGTAGTCAAAGGATATATATTCCTGCAAAAATATGCGGTCAGTGTCACCATGAAATTTTTAAGACGTGGAGTTTATCCATGCATGCACATGCCATGGACGATCCCATCTTTGAATCAACGTATGCTCTGGCCTATACCCAAACAGGAGGTAAGGCGAAGAAACTCTGCCTGAGATGTCATGCGCCTACGGTCTTGTTAACCAAGGATTTTGATCAGGAACTTGAGATAACCAGAGAAGGTATTACCTGTGATTTTTGCCACGCGGTCAAGGATGTGGATTTGTCCAGACGGGACAGTCCAATGGTCATGAACCCGCTCTTAAGCAAGGCTGACATGAATTGGAAACGGGATCGAACGTATCACGATATCAAAAAGAATCCGGTCCTTGCTTCTTCGGAATTCTGCGCAGGATGCCATGAGTACTCAGATGAAAATGGTGTATCTTTATTGGGAACCTATACTGAATGGAAGAAAAGTCCTTACGCCGGGCAAGGCATTTCATGTCAAGGCTGCCATATTCCCCATGCAGAAGGGAAAGTGAACGACCCGAGGATGCTGATGTTCAAAGATTCACTCAGCGGCGGGGTCCATTCTAAAGACGCTCCACCTGTCAAAACGGAACATGAACATGATGATATCGTCACACGACTTGAGAATGTGGAAAGAAAAGGGGGCAACCTCACTGTTGTTGTGAGTCTGACCAATACAGGTTCAGGTCATAAATTGCCTACCGGCATACCTTCGAGAAATCTGGTCCTGATCTGTGAGGTCAAAACGGTTCCCGATGGTAAAACCGTGATTCGGCAGAAGGTTTACAGAAAAAAAGTGGTGGATCAAAAGACCGGAGAGGAATTTTCCGGCGATGCGGATCTCATGTGGAAGCCCGGACGCCTTGTTGAAGACAACCGGCTTGCCCCGCATGAAACCCGGACCGAGACGTTCAGGTTTATGGTCATTCCGGACAAAGATGTTATCGTCAAGGCCTATGTAAATTATGTGTATCAACCGGTCCTGATTCAGAAGACCGAAATGAAAATCCAGATGAGCGGAGATCAGAAAGAAGTCCCGGCCATTCACGACAAACACTGAATAGGAGGCATACCCATGACTAAAGTCCAGGCCAAGAGCGCATATTTTATTCAAATCGTAATGGTCTTTTGTTTCAATCTCTTTATTTTAAGTTTTTTCGGCTGGTTTTTTTTCCTGATCTACTCTGCAAGACAGCTGAACGAATCCACAGGCCCGGGAATGGGCATCGCCATTATGGCCATCCCCATTGTCGCCATTCTGTTATGGGTAGTCAATTACACGGCCTGCGGACTTCTAACCGATGAGACGCACATGATTTTTAAAGGTGGAGCAAAAGAGGAGGAGAAGAGATGATATCAGTAGATGTACTCACAAAAAACAGATTATTTAATAATGTTTCCTCTATAACCCTGGCAAAAATCATGCTGTTGACCAAGGAAGCCTCTTTCGTGGAAGGAACCCGAATCTTATCAGCAGGGGACAAAGCTGATGTGCTCTACATTATTCTGGACGGGGTGTTGGACCTGACCTTCTGTCTCAAGATCGGCCAAGTTGAGAGTGAGATCACCATTGATACCAAGAGGAGAGGGGATACTGTGGGTTGGTCCGCACTGATCTCTCCATATATTTATACCCTCTCCTGTGTCTGCCGTGAGCCCCTGCGTGCACTAACCATCAATGGAGAAGCCCTGCTCAGTCTCTCGGATGAAGACCCGGAATTCGGCCATATCCTAATGCGGAATATTGCAGAATTGATCAGGGCTCGGATGAAACAGATCCAGGATATGTTTATCAAGGAGGTCCAGCGAGGAATTTCCATGCCTTAGAGAAGAAAGTGCGATGAGCGCCTTCAGATCCTAAGATCCTTTTCCGTAAACAACGCGATATTTTGACACATAAATATTGACAAAACAGCATGTCCCTCAATGCACCGTTCAAAAAGATCCCCATCAAGAAAAAACGCCGGAAGCATTTTTTCCTTTCTTTGCATTATTATTTCTGGTAGAGTTGCAAAACATTATAGCAGGATAGTCAAGGTGCTTCAGGATGGTGGGAGGGGAAACCAAAGAGTTCGGGGCACCTGTGTAGCCTGTAAGACCATGGGATACACGGGAAAGATCGTGATGGATGACGTTCTCAACCGAACTTTCCCCGGAAGAGTTTACTTTTCTTAAACCAAAGGCTGACTTGAAATTCAGCCGACAAAAAGGAGAAGATTATGGGGACGAAGATGACGATCATTGCAAGCAAGGGAACATTGGATTGGGGGTATCCGCCTTTCATTCTTGCATCGACGGCAGCGGCACTGGACTATGAGGTCAGCATTTTCTTTACCTTTTATGGTCTGACCCTGCTCAAGAAACAAATCACAGCCACGGTCAGCCCCTTGGGAAACCCGGCCATGCCCATGAAGATGCCTATGGGTCCCAAATGGTTCCGGAATATCAGTTGGAACATCCCGAATATTGTTCAGGCCAATATTCCTGGATATGAGAGCTTGGCTACCGTCCTGATGAAGAAGACCATCGCCAATAACGGCGTTGCCACCATCGAACAGATCAGAAGCCTGTGTATGGAAGCCGGGGTCAAGATGCTGGCCTGCCAGATGACGATGGAACTCTTCGGTTTTCATCAAAGTGATTTCATCGATGGGTGTGAGTTTGTGGGCGCGGCGAGCTATCT
>CAKKPE010000151.1 GCA_919901565.1 bacterium | reverse complement strand
TAATCCGGGAACTGGGGGTGTTATATGGAAACCATATATCACCCCAGCAAACCCATGGAAAAGGATCCAAGTCGTTGAAAGGCATGAACTTATGGATCAAAGAACGAAGGTGTGTTATATAGCATTCGAGCCGTCCATAGGTTTTATCAAAAAACTATATATGCAATAGTTAGCTAGAAAGAAAACATGAAAACTGACGTGCTCAGCCCAGGCAAGAAGGCTCAGAGAACTGCAAAATGGGCACGCACAATGACGAAATGGCTAATTTCTTTCAATCGTCAATCGGGAGCGCGATGGAACCTTGTTGATTTCGGAGGAACAACAAAGTCGGAGTCGCGCGGCATCGTCGACCTGCTTGCAGTCCGCAAGAATCATCGAACGGATATGCCGGGACTGAAACGCGGGGATATTCTTCAGATGGTACTCATACAAACAAAGGGTGGTTCAGCCCCACGACCTACGCTGGATGATATCGCTCGTCTGAAGAAGGTCGCCAAACACCATAGAGCAATGGCGATCGTTCTTGCGGAATGGAGCAAGGGACAACATCTGGAACTCTACAAACTGAAGAAGAACGAATGGGTGTCAGTCAGACCAGTGGAAGTCTTTGGGTAAACAGTGAAGAAAATAGCGAACCAGGCATTGTAGCTGACCGATCACGCTTACAAGAGGGCTACCGTTCAATGGGCAGAGGCGAAGGCAGGTTCCAAGGCGCCCGCAAGCGCGCCGGCAGCTAAACGCTACGTTCGCCGGAGGATGAAATGGAACCAGTATTTACGTTGCAGTGGCCAGAATTCGTAATCGCACAGCGATTGCAATCGTTGCTTCGACGGAAAGATGGCTATTCCGTTCTCGTCCCGTTATCCAGACAAGAGGAGGGAATTGACCTCGCCGTTTTGCATCGTGGGAGTACGGGAACATCAACCACGATGACGATACAAGTCAAGGCGTCCCGCACGTACCTGCACCAGCCCCCAAAACGGAAAGACACTATCCGATTTCAATTCAACACTTGGTTCAACCGATTCGACGTACCAGAGCGGGCGGACTACGTCATCCTTTTCGGAATGTACGCGCCTGATCTTGGGAAAACAACCAAGGTATCAGCAAGTTGGTACAAAGACTGTTCATTGATCTTCACACGACAGGAAATGCGAAAACTTATGGCGGACTGCAAGACGGTCGGAGGGAAGCCCGATCGGATGTTCGGATTTGGATTCAACGAGTTGTCGAAGATCATTCTGACTCGCGGCGACATGAACCGTTCCGGGCAGGATTTCTCCACGTACCTCTTGGAACACAGGATCACGGAGCTGATGAAGAAATGAAGGGCGTGTGAACAATTAGGGACAGCGACCATTTAAATAACGGTCGCTGTCCCCAATTTCCCCCCCCAAGGAGAGAAAGTCCGGAGAGGTTACAAAGGTCCCGCTGGCGAATGCAACAGAG
>CAKKPE010000150.1 GCA_919901565.1 bacterium | reverse complement strand
GTCAAACTCTGGGAGTCCCCCGGCAGAGCCGGGGGTTTACCTAAGTGCTAATTATGGACTGCACTTTTGTTGATTTTCGGGCTTACCGCGACTTCCCAGGCCGCCCTCATTTACCGAGGGGGTGGGCTGATTAACGCCAATGCCCAGTTTGTCACAGGCCCAATCAATAATCCAGCAACTGGTCATTTCTACTATCTGACTGACGAAAGCACTTGGACAATGGCTGAGGCGATAGCAGTTACTATGGGTGGCCATTTGGCGACCATCAATGACCTAGCAGAAAACCAATGGGTCTATGATACATTTGCTACCTTCGGGGGGCGATAACAGACAGCTGTGGATTGGGCTCAACGACCTAGAAGAAACAGGTAATTTCCAGTGGATTAGCGGAGAGCCAGTTACATTTCTTAATTGGTCACCGGGGGAACCTAACTTCATTGGCGATGAACATTACACTTATATTTACGGACCAGGTATCCCTCGTCCTGTAACGTTATGGAACAACCAACAAGACGGAAGTTGTGGCCCCACTTGCCAATTCTTTGGAGTCATTGAGGTAGCCACTGTCGTCCCTGAACCAATAAGCTCAATCTTATTTGTTACCGGTGGAACATTGTTAGCGGGCAGACGTTACATAAAAAGAAAATTTAAAAAGAGCGGGCTTTAGGGTCAGACCTACACATTGCACTTTGTGTCAAGGGTCGAGGGACTTTGATAATTTGATATGGCACATCCCTGTAAATCTGTAACCAGCCGGAAGACCGCTTTCAGCTTGATTAACAGGGATGCGACGAGAACCGGGCGCAACATTGTTTCTATAAATCTCCCATAGACCCTCTTCCCCGATAAAATCATTCGAGGACAAGTTTCCAAAGAGGGGGATTATATATAACACCCCGATGCTTCCGGGAAAAAAGCGGCTATGCCGCATTCACATCTACGAACTCACTGACAGAGGAGGGTTGTGGAACAGGTTGCCCGGCTTCGCGCAACCCCTCGATATGAAGCTCGATAGCCTCTTTGATTAGCTTGATAACCTGATCTCGGGTAGCAGCGGCTGCCACGCAACCCGGAAGATCGGGAACGTAGGCACCATAATCTTTTTCACCTTTTTCAATAATGACCATGTACTTCATAGATCCTCCGCTTTCTTAAGCCCTGCATGCTTCATTATACTATTTAGAGTGCCTTGAGGTATATCTGCATTTGGGCTGCCGGCAACCGTGACCACGCTGGGCATTGAAGGATGCTTGAACTGACGATGGCTTCCCTTCATTCGCACTTGGACCCAACCGTTTGATTCCAACAGTTTGATGAGATCTCGAACTTTCATAAGGAGCCTTCGATCACATTTTATACACCTTGTAACGCGGCAAGGTCAAGAAGAAAGTATTAAAAACTTGGATGGGCAGGTCGAGGCCCAGACTTTGATAATTTGATATCGGCGCCTCCCTATAAATCTGTAACCAGCCGAAAGACCGTTTTCAGCTTGATTAACAGGGATGCGGCGAGAGCCGGGCGCAACATTGTCTCTATAAATCTCCCCTCACCCCTCTTCCTCGATAAAATCATTCGAGGACAAGTTTCCAAAGAGGGGGATTAAGGAATATGGCCAAGGAACATTCTTCTTGACTTACGAACGCCGCTTTATTACCATCCTTTTGTGTATTTGAAGAGTTACCAAGGCGTGCTTACGCCGAAGATTGAAAGAGGGGTACGCTTATGCCGAGTGTGAAAGAAAAAATGAGGGAAATAATTCAAGCGCAGCCCGAGGACGCTACATACGAAGAGATCATGCGTGAGCTGGCGTTCGAGCGAATGATTGCGAAAGGCCTGGATGACTCACGCCAGTCTCGTGTGTTGTCAAACGAGGAAATGGAGCGCCGCATTCGCACATGGCAGAAATAAGATGGACTGAGGAAGCCCATCGTTGGCTTCGAGATATCTACGATTATATTTCGGCAGACAACCAGGATGCGGCTGCGAGAGTGGTGTCCAGTATTTATCAAAGGGCACAGGCGCTGCGCCAGTTGCCCGAGGTCGGCCATAAGTACCGTTCTGAGACCGAAGGCGATATCAGGATTCTGCTATACGGCCATTACCGTATAGCCTACCTCATCAAGAAGGGTAGAGGTGATATCGATATCCTGGGTGTGTTTCACGGAGCTCTGGACATTGACAGGTACCTTCCTTGAACATAGCGGCGTGACTTTCTGCTCAAGCCGACATACCTAAACTCATCCGGCGCAGCCCATTTGCAGAAGCAGACTAAACATTCAGAAAATCTCCCCTAACCCCTCTTCCCCGACAAAATCATTCGAGGACAAGTTTCCAAAGAGGGGGATTTCAAACGATAAAATTGACTTTCCAAACAAATAAAGTTATGTTACATTAACTTTATTTTACAACGCCATACGGAGACCGCATGAAAATCCAGATCTACAAGGGAGATTTCCTGAAGGCCAAAACAGATCTCCTGGTCGTGGGGATCTTTGAAGACGACAAAAAGCTCAAGGGGCCGGCGGCAGAGGTGAATGCCGCCCTGAAAAACGCCCTCCAGGGTGTGATGCGGGACGAAAACTTTAAGGGAGAATTCGAAAAGACCCTCCTTGTCCATCCGTTAGGGAGAATTTCTGCCAAAAGGGTCTGCCTGATCGGGCTGGGCAAAAGCAAGGAATTTACAACAGACCGTCACCGCAGGGCCTTTGCCAGAATGGTGCAGGCTGCAAAGAATGTCCAGGCAGAAAGCCTGCTCAGCCCTTTTTTCGGATGGGAAGGCAAGGCGTTGACTGACAAAGAGCTCTCAAAAACAGCGACCGAGGGGGTCCTGCTCGGCACTTACTCATTTGAGAAATACAAGAAAAAAGAGAAGAAGCACGGACTCCGGAACGTCTCCTTTATGCTGGAGGCCGGGATGTCCGGCACCAGGATCCAGGCAGGGATCAGGGAAGGGACCGTGGCGGCACAGGCCACCAACTTCGCCAGGGACCTCGTGAATGAACCGGGAAATGTGATCAACCCGGTCGCCCTTGCTAACACGGCCAGGCAGATCGCGAAAAAAGCAGGGCTCTCCTGCCGGATTCTCAATGTAAAACAGATATCCAAGCTCGGTATGGGGGCCTATCTCGGTGTGGCCCAGGGAAGCATCAATCCTCCCAGGTTTATTCATCTGACTTATCGGCCGCGTGGGAAATCCGCTAAAAAAAGCATTGCCATTGTCGGGAAAGGAATCACCTTTGACAGCGGGGGCCTGTCCATCAAGCCTTCGGATTCCATGCAGACCATGAAGATAGACAAATCCGGTGCATGCACGGTACTTGCGGTCATGCAGTCCCTCCCTCAAATCAGGCCGAATGTCACGGTCCACGGGATTATCGCCGCGGCCGAGAACATGCCAGGAGGACGCGCCCAAAGACCGGACGATATCGTACGGACCATGAACGGGAAAACCATCGAGGTCCTGAACACGGACGCCGAAGGGCGGCTGACCCTGGCCGATGCACTGTGCTACGCCGGCAGGCTCAAACCCTATCAGATGATTGATCTCGCGACCCTGACCGGCGCCTGCGTGGTAGCCCTGGGAGAGTATACGTCCGGGGTGATGGGAAATGATCAGGCCTTCATAGACAAATTCCTCAAGAGCGCAAAAGATGCCGGGGAACAGATGTGGCCGCTCCCTTTTGACGACAACATGAAAGAGAAGCTCAAAAGCAGCGTGGCGGACCTGAAGAATATAGGGAACCGGTATGGCGGCGCCATTACGGCGGGGATGTTTCTGAGAGAATTTGTAGGGGATATCCCCTGGATCCACATCGACATTGCAGGACCGGCCTTCCACGAAAAGGGATGGGGCTGCAATCCGGGGGGAGCGACAGGCGTGGGTGTGCGATCTCTACTACATTATATTTCCAGCTTATAACCGCAGATATGAACCATGACGGTTTCGTAAAAAGTCCATCTGCTGCGTTGCACTGCATCCTTCGTCATTGCAGCGTAGCTGTAAGTACGCATCACTCCTCAGGACTTGAGCGCCTTGCATCTGGAGCTTTTTACTTTGCCGTCCCATTTGAGGATTTTTTGCGACTCCATCAGCTATGAGCGGTAACAAAATCATCATTCAGGGGATCGAGTTTTACGGATACCATGGGGACCTGCCGCAGGAACGGGAACTCGGGCAGCGCTTCAGGGTAGACCTTGAATTGATCCTGGACGGCATAGCGGCCTGTTCAACGGACAGGATCGAGGATACCATTGATTATGCCTCTGTGGTGAATCATGTCCTGGAAATATGCCGCTCGGAACAATACCATCTGATCGAAGCCCTTGCGGAAAGGATCGCAGGAATGGTCCTTGAAATATTTTCTCCCGCAGAGGTGATGGTCCGTGTCACCAAACCCAACCCCACCATCCCTGCACCTGTCCAAAGCGTGGGCGTGGAAATCAACAGGAGACGAACATGAATCTTGTATACATCGGCCTCGGGAGCAATATGGATGACCGGGCCCGGAACATCCGGACGGCGATCGAACATATGCGGAACAGCAAGGGGCTGAAGGTCCTTCGGGTCTCTTCTTTTTACCGCACCGAACCCATGGGCTACGAGGACCAGGACTGGTTCCTGAATGCCGCTGTTGAGTTGCAGACCTCTCTTCTTCCCTTTCAGGTTCTGGAGCTGCTCCAGTCCATTGAACAAAAAATGGAAAGGAGCACCCCCGTTAAGTGGGGGCCGAGGAATATTGATCTGGACATCCTATTCTTCGGGGACAAGATCGTTGAAGAACCGGACCTGACCATCCCTCATCCCCTCGTAGAGCAGCGCCGGTTTGTGCTGGAGCCGCTCGTCGAACTCGCACCGAACGGGATCCATCCCATCCATAAAAAGACCTTTCAGGAACTCCTGGATGAGCTTGGCAACGCCCAGAAAGTTGAAAAGATCCAGGGGGATTCATGACAAAGGAGAAACGATACCTTGCCGTCGAGGGGCCCATCGGTGTGGGCAAGACCAGTCTGGTCAACCTGATCACCGAGCGCCTGGGGGCCATGAAGGTGCAGGAAAAGGTCCAGGAGAATCCCTTTCTCCCTCTTTTTTACACCGACCGGAAAAAATACGCCTTCCAGACGCAGATGTCTTTTCTCCTCAGCCGGTACAACCAGCTTTTTCAGCTCCGGCAGATGGATCTGTTCCATACCTGGACCGTGGCGGATTACACATTGCCAAAGGACAGGATCTTCGCATACCTCAACCTCAGCGACCAGGAGCTTGAACTCTATGAACAGATCTATGCCATATTAAACGAGCGCATCCCTTGTCCTGACCTGGTGATCTATCTGCAGGCCAGTACGGATGTGCTCATGAAAAGGATAAAGGGTAGAGGCATGGCATATGAAAAGGCCATCACCCGGGAGTATGTCGAGACTGTCAACCAGGCCTATGAATACTTCTTCTTCCACTACAGCGACACGCCCATGCTGGTGATCAAGACATCGGATATCGATTTTGTCCGAAGCACCGAGGATCTCGACGATTTAATCCGCCATATCCTCCAGATGGAAAAGGGGACCCGTTACTATACTCCCCTCTCCACCAAAGAGAAAAAACGGGCGCCCCTGGAAAAAGAAACCCTCTTCTAAGAATTTGAAATTTCAAATTTGAGATTATTTTGTTTGGGCGCGCAGTCTGAGATATTCCCGTTTTGCCTGGATGTGCCGCGGATTCACCTCAAGAGCGGCAGCAAAAGACTCTTCAGCCATCTTCTTCTTTCCGGATCTCAAATGCGCCTCTCCAAGAAAGGCATGATAGTCGGCATTCTTGTCATTGGACTCCAGTGCCTTTTCGATCAGATGGACGGCCTGCTGGTAATCCTTGTTCATCCGAGCAAAGGCGAGCCCGGTATAGGCATTGTAATCAGGGTCGTCGGGAACGAGTTCGAGGGCCTTCTCAAAAAATTCCGAGGCGTCCACGTACCTTCCGGAGAACAGGAGAGTCTTGCCCTTATTGAATAAGTCTTCGGCCTTCATGATGTGACTGACTTCGATGTTCGGCTTGATAAACTTCTGGAAGTCCGACGGCGTGGCCCCTTTACCATGCTCATTCAGGAAGTTGTCATAGTCCTTGCGGGTGTTGGGATGGGAAAGGATTTCATAGGCATCCCTGCCCGCAAGAAAGATATTGAGCATCCGATCCAGGATCTCCTTGTCTGTATAACGATAACTCCTGTCGGGATGGTACTTCTTGGTAAATCTGAAAAATGCCTTTTTAATCTCCCGGTCATCAACCCCTTTGTCCAGATCCAGTATCGTGTAGTAATCCTGTTTCCGGACCTCCTCCCATCTTTGATTCATCTCCGTCAATGCCCGGGCGGTCTCTTCCTTTCTACCCTCATCGACCTGACTGCTGATCATGACCAAGCCAAGGGAATAGAATCCGAAAACAACCTTGAGGACCTCGAGCTTTTGAAGCCCTGTGGCTGCGGCCAACTCTTCAATCTTCTTCTTTCTGCCCGCAAGTTCGAGGATCTCGACCTCGGTATCGGTCAGCTCCAATTCCCTCCGGGAAAGAGGCGGCGTTTCAACAACGTCGAAAAGGATATCCCATGTCTTGAAGACTTTCATGATTTCCTCTTCTTCAAAATACCGCCAGGTCCCCTCCATGATGATCCTGCCTGGGATCAGCTTAAGCTGTATGATGTCAAGACCTTCGAGTTCGGTCTCAAAGAAACGAAGCTTTCCATTCCGCCATCCGAAAAGGCTGATCAGGATTTCCTCTACCTTGGTCTTGGTCAGCCAGATCAGATCGTTAGGGGTAATGATCCCCAGCTTGACCAGGGCGTTCCCCTGGAGCATGTTCTCCCTGTCGGCCATGGTTTTGACTTCCTGATGCTGATCTTCCGTAATCTTCTTTTTCCGGAGCATGATGCTCCCGCATCGGTCGGATTCCATATTGGACGTGGCATAGACCATGGAACCTTCATGAAGATAGACCCGGATGTCCATGGGAGCAGAGATCAGTTGAAGGATTCCGGTCTGCCTCTGCTTCATGAGATCAAGGAGAATTTCGGAAAGCAGGATGTCGGCAAGATCGAGGGTCATCTGTTTTTTCTTCGGGTCCAGGATCTCCCTGGTCGTAGCCTGCCTCTTGCCGCGCCGGACCTCCTCCTTGTCCTTGCCGGCACGGATGATCCCTCTTTCAAAGAGACGGTTCAGCGTGATACAAGACTCGGTCTGGGAGAGCCCGCTGATATAGGTGATCTCCTTGGCCGCGGTCTTACCATCAATCCGGGAGAGGACAAAGCCCTCCTTGGCACTAAGGTCCTTTGCCTCTTCCAGGCGGAATCCCTTGTTGATCTCCAGGACGGCCATGGGCGACCCCAATGCCTTAAGCAGCTCATTCTGGATAGCGGTGATGGACCGGGTCAGGAACCGGTCCGCCTCTTTATTGTCCGGCTGGATCTTGATGATGCGTTCGAAGAAGGGGACGGCATCTGCAAAGCGCCCTTTCTGGTAGAAGGCCTTACCCCGGCTGAGCATACGCTTTGTATCATCATCGTCCAGGATCTCATGGGGACTCCGGACACCCTGTTTGCTGATCTTGCCTGCATTGAACAGGGCCCAGAGATAGTTGCAGGTTTCAAAGTCGTTCATAGAGGACTGATCGCAGATATCAAGAATGGTATTTTTCCCGTTAATCAGTTGCTGCAAGGACTTCAGATCCTGGTTTTCTTCCGCATCAGATATCTTTGCTTCAAGGGCCGGGATGATGTCCAGGAAGGAAAGGCCTCCTTGATTCTCTGCCATTCATCTATGCGCCGCATTCCCTCCATAAGGATAAAGTCTATCCTGATAGAGATGGGAATGGTCCTCGCCACCGGCAGCCTTTCCTGAAAAATAAACTCGCCCTCTTTCCAGGAGAAGAGATCATAGATGATCTGGGTGGCCTGGCATTCCAGGGCGGCGACAAAATCCTTGGTCGTGAGATATCCATCGGTCAGGAAGATATCCCCGATCAACTGGCCCGTCTCCTTTTGTCTGATAAGCCCCTTATCCAGTACTTCACGAGTGAGCTTGTCCATACGGATCAGGATCTCTCCCACCTTGTCCTTCTGGTTGTTCGAATTGGCCCCGATAACCGACCCTTCCCTGAAAAAGAGGACCTTCTTCTCCTTTCCATGCTCGAAGATCAGGGATCCGGTTTTCTGAGCCAGGCTGATCCACTGCAGGACGTCCGGAAGGGACATGATCTTGAGGTTTCCCTGGATCTTATTGGACATGCTCTCCTCTTAATTCGTTTCCGCCATGAAAAGCCCCGGGCATGTATTCCATGCGGACATTCTTTAATGAATGAAAAAGCCTTGTCTTGAGGCCCGGGTTTTCCCTCTCGAGCTGGGCAAGCATTTCCTTGATCCGACGCCTCCGGGACCCTGGGCCTCCTTCCACGCAGACCTCTTCGCTGACCGGAAGCCCCTGTTGCCGGGCATACTCAAGGATCCACTCTTCCCGGCAGTAGGCAAGGGGACGGATCAGGACAAGATCCCCATTGAACAGCTCCTGCCTGGGCATCATAGTGCTGATATTTCCCGCGAAGAACATGTTGATCAGACAGGTCTCGATCATATCATCCATATGGTGACCGAAAGCCACCTTCCGGCATCCGAGGTCACGGGCGGTTTCAAAGAGCAGTTTTCTCCGGATCCGCGAACAGAGGAAACAGCAGTTCTCCGGAAGATCCTGTGCCCCGCAGATCTCATATCCAATCCCGGTCTGGACCATCCTGGGGGAAAAACCTTGGCTCAGGAAATAGCCGCTGAGAAGGTCCACCTTGCTCCGGCATGTCCCCAGATCCACGTGCACCGGAATCAGAGTGTAATGGATCGGAGCGCGGGCCAGATGGGCTTTCAGAAGATGAAGAAGACTCAGGCTGTCCTTGCCCCCGGAGACAGCCACAAGGATCCTGTCCCCCGGATCAATCATCCTGTAGTCAAAGAGGGCTTCACCCATTTTACGCTTGATTCGCTGTTTTAGATTCATCCTGATCAGGGCTTATCTTTAACTGAAACTGTAAAATATATCGATATCCTGCAGAGAATAGAAGATATTTTTCAAGGGAACCTTACTCTTCTGAAGTCCGGGCCATGGGCTTTGGCTCATACTTCAGGATCTCCTGGTCCGCATCATGTAGTTTTTTCTCCAGTTCCTCCCGCATTTCCTTATCCGGAATGTCCAGCGCCAGGGCCATGAGATAAAATGCCTTCTCTTTTTTTCGGTACAAAACCGGATCCACCAGGATCGTATGCCCTCCGAGCTTCTGGTAAGGCTTCCCATCCTTTTCCGAGATGAAGAATTCCACCTTCTTGGACCCGACGGCCTGACCCGCCTGATAATAAAGCTCGGCTTTGTGCTGCGGGTCTGCAGCGTATTCGGCGGCCCTGCTGAAATTTTCCGAGGCCTCCTCGAAGAAGGCGTTCTGGAAATAAATCATCCCGATATACCCATGGACCATAGACTTGTCGATTATCCGGCCATATGTGCGCATTCCTTCCTTCTGATCAGGGACTATGGGGATGAAATAGACTTGAAGATTCCTGGCGTCCAGGACCCCTTTCTCCCGGCTCATGGCCAGAATATCAAACCAGAGCCGGATCGCATCATTGGCCATGCCCCGGTCCCTATACATGTCAGCCAGCGTCAACCTGTAAGCAAGGTTCTCTGTGTGCTTCCGGCTCATCCGTTCCAGAAGTTCTATAGCAAGTGACGGGTCACTTTTGTACATGCCCCCCGCGGTTTCGTAGGAGGGATAGTAGAAATACTTCAGTGGAAAGGAAGATCGGGCCGAGCGAATTGACTCGTGAAAATTGGAACACCCCGGCCCTGTCAACAAACACAGCAAAAGAACAAAAAGGTATGGCCTGAAAAACATCTGCATCCGTTATTCCTAAGATATGGTTTTTTAATAAAATATAACAAAGTCTCGGATATTTCAAGGGAAAAAGTCATCCTGGGGAAAAGTCATCCGCGTCCCCTCCTGATTGCGGTATTCGTATATTTACTGATATAATATCCGATATGGACAAACCTAAAGAAAAGGATCTGAAAAAACACCCCTGTCCGGACTGTGAATTCTGCCAGTGGTGCAGCAGTGACCGATGCCATCTCTGCAGGCCTTCATCCATTAGAAAATGTAAAAAAAAGGAAAAGGCCGCACCTCTCCTCATCCGTGACGGGTTTTAGGAAGCGGGGGCGTTTGCGGGTTCATGCCCAGAAGGAGATCCCTGCGGTTGACAAACTCCTCCCGGTCATAGGCCGACATCTCCACGATGCCTGTGTCCATGCGGATAGCATCCACCGGGCAGGCCTCCACACAGAGGCCGCACATGACGCATCGGTCCAGGACAATATTGAACTCCACGGGATACTTCTCGATGGCGGGGTCCGGGCTTTCGCCGGCCCGGACATGGATGCACTGCGCCGGACAGATAGTGGGGCAGAGCATACAGGCCACGCATCTGGGGGAGCCGTCTTCCCTCCGGACCAGGCGGTGCCGGGCGCGGTAACCGGCGGGAATGACCCGGCGCTCTTCAGGGTACTGGACGGTCACCGCCCCCTTCCTGCTTTTCATCAGACCGAAGAGATGCGCCGTATGAATGAATAGGTTCCGGAAGAAGTGCCTCCCCGTGATCGCGAGCCCCTTGACCACTTCGCCCACATAGAGCTGTTCCAGGAACCCCAATGATCTCTTTTCTTTTTTTACCGTCTCCACAATGCTTTCCCTGTATTCCTCTCCCCCTGCAAGGAGGCTGTGTCATAAACCCGATCTCTTCCATATGTCCCTTCTCCCTTCAGGGGAGAAGGTTAGGATGAGGGGGTTATCCCTATCCTCAATCAAATACCAGGATTACGATCCCGGTCACCAGAATGTTCAAAAGCGAAAGCGGCAGCAGTCCCTTCCACCCGAGGCGCATGAGCTGGTCATAGCGGAACCGGGGAAATGTCCACCGGACCAGCATCTGAAACCAGCAGAAAAAGGCAACCTTGAATACAAAGGAAGCGACCTGCAATGTCAGGACCAGACCGTGGGGAAGCCCGGCCCGAGTCCCCCATGGGAATTCGAATCCATGCTCATACAGGAAGGGGACCTGCCACCCTCCAAAAAAGAGCGCCGTGATCAGGCCTGACATGACCACAATCTCCACGAACTCCCCGATCCAGAGAAGTCCGAACTTCATCCCGCTGTACTCTAAAAAAAAACCGATGATCTCCGACTCTCCTTCCGGGAGGTCAAAGGGGACCCGCTTGGTCTCGGCCACGGCGGCTGTGAAGAAGATCAGAAATCCGAGCGGCTGTACCATCACCCCCCAGCGGGGGAGAAAGCCCCAGATGAGATCCCCTTGCGCATGGGCGATCTCGGAAAGGCTGAGCGATCCAAAAACCATGAGGAGTCCGATGACGGAAAGCCCAATGGAGACTTCATAGGAGATGGTCTGCGCCGCGCCCCGGAGCGCTCCGAGGAGACTGTACCGGTTGGCCGAGGACCATCCGGCCAGGATCACCCCGTAGATGGAGAGTCCCGCCGCGACAAAAACAAAGAGGATCCCCACGTGTATGTCGGCCACCTGAAGCGTGATCTCCCGGTGGAACAGATGGATGGGCGGGCCAAAGGGGATCACGGCGAACCCGACCAGTGCCGTGGTAAAAGCAATAAACGGGGCCAGGGTATGAATAAAACGGCTGCCTGAAGGCGGGACGAAGTCTTCCTTGGTCAGGAGCTTCAGGGCGTCGGCCAGGGGATGGAAAAGCCCCATGAGACGCATGCCCAGGATATCAGCGCGGTTGGCGCCGATCCTGTCCTGCATCACGGCGCTCTGCTTGCGCTCGACCCAGGTGAGGAGCAGGCCCATGACCATGAGGAAGCCGATCATCATAAAAATCTTTATAAGGATGATAAGGATGTCCATTACGCCGTCTCCGTGTCCAGGCCGAGCGCCCGGGCCAGCCGGGCCAGGATATCCCCGGACCCAAGAGATTCACCGAAGGGAGAGACCACGGCCTTGAACTGCTGGGCCTTCCCTTCGAAGTTGATAAAAGTCCCATCCTCTTCCAGGGACATGACCGAGGGGAGGATCATCCGGGCAAACTCGTCTTCCGGGCCCGCGGTGCTCTTCTGGAGGATGAGGACCCCCTCTGCTTCGAAGATGGGAGATGGTTTCTGCTTATTCAGAAGCCTGGGGAGATCATCTCCGATCACATAGAGGAGCTTGAGTTCTCCCTTGCCCCAGGCACCCAGAATCCACTCCGCATCCCTGCCGCCCGAAAGGCCGGCCTCTTCCAAGCCTCGGCGGTTCGGGAACCGGTCCTTTCGGATCAGGATATCATCTTCATATGCGGACGGGTCCACGGGAAACCCCGTGCTCACGTTCCGGACGCCAAGATGTTCCACAAAGAGCCTCTTCGCGGCCCCGGCCGTCTCACAGGTGACCGACGGATACACGATCAGCCCGATGCACTCAGGTCCGTCCTGGTCGATCACCTCACGAATCCGGAGCGCCGTCTTCTTGATCATGGTCTCCCATACCACCGGTATAATCCGCTTCCCTTCACGCATCAGGGGTTCTGTAATCCTCTCCGGGGAATCCACGGTCCGGCAACCGTAGCGTCCCGTGTCGCACATCCAGTATCCGTTCACCTCGGGGTTGTACCTCGGTCGGAAACGATAGACGCGGCGGTCGTTGATCTGGATGCCGCTTTTCTCATTGTAATCTACGGTGATGTTGCACCCGCGGGCACAGAAGGGGCATACGGCATCCCCATGCTTCAGCATCCAGACCCGCTGCTCAAAGCGGAAGTCCCGGTCGGTCAGGGCCCCGACCGGGCAGAGGTCCACGACATTCCCGCAGTAAGGGTCATTTAGAACCTCGCCCGGATAGGTGGAGAGATACGATTCCGCACTCCGCTCGAAGATCCCCAGGCGTTTCACCCCGGAGACCTCATCAAAGAACCGGACACAGCGTGAACAGAGCACGCACCTCTCTTCGTCCATGACAATGGTGGGCCCCAGGACAAAGACCTTTCTCTTGTTCCATCGTTCTTCCAGATAACGGCTGGTGTAAAGGCCGTACTCCATATAATAGTCCTGGAGAAAGCATTCTCCGGCCTTGTCGCAGACCGGGCAGTCAATGGGGTGGTTGATCAGGAGAAACTCCAGGATGCTCCGGCGTGCGTCACGGACCTTATCGGTGCCGGTATGCACCACCATGCCATCGACCGCCGGTGTGGTGCAAGCGGTCTGAAGCTTTGGGAGTCTCTCGATCTCCACCATGCACATCCGGCAGCTTCCCACCACCGAAAGGGCCGGGTGGTAGCAGAACCTGGGGATGAAGATCCCCAGCCGGTCCGCGGCCTGGATCACCGTGGACCCCGGCTTAACCGAAATGCTTTTCCCGTCTATGGTCAGCGTGGGCATGGCCTTTCCCGTCATGAAATAGGGAGAAACTCCTGGATATACTTGGTCACAAAACTTTTAACCGGCCCGGCCGCCGCATCCCCCAGGGGGCAGACCGTCCGTCCGGCCATGTGGTCTGCAATATCGAGCAGAAGGTCCGGATCGCCGTCCGTGCCCTTGCCTTTCGCAATCCGGGTCAGTACCTGCACAAACCAGCGGGTCCCTTCCCGGCAGGGTGTGCACTGCCCGCAGGACTCGCGTGCGAAGAACCGCTCCAGGTTGAGCAGGGTCTCCACCATGGAGGTCTCTTCATCCAGGACAATGACCGCACCGGAACCGAGCATGGAGCCTGCCCGGGCCAGGGAATCGAAATCCATGGGAACATCAATCTCTTTTTCTGTGAGCACGGGGCAGGAGGCGCCTCCGGGGATCACCCCCTTGATCCTCTTGCCTCCGATCACGCCGCCGGCCTCTTCCTCGATCATCCTGCGAAGCGGCGTGCCCAGGGGAAGCTCGTACAGCCCGGGACGGTTCACCCGCCCGCTGATGCAGAAGAGCTTGGTCCCCCCGCTCTTTTCGGTCCCCAGAGAAGCGAACCATTCGGCCCCCTGGTTGATGATGTGCGGGACATTGGCCAGGGTCTCCACATTGTTGATCACCGTGGGGCGCCGGAAAAGTCCTGCTACAGCCGGGAATGGAGGGCGGATCCTGGGCCATCCCTTCTTCCCCTCGATGGATTCCAGCAGCGCCGTCTCCTCGCCGCAGATATAGGCCCCGGCGCCGTAGTGGACAGTTACATCCAGGCAGAAACCGCTCCCGAGGATATTCGGACCCAGGTAGTTCCGGGCATAGGCCTCTGAAACAGCCGTTTCCATCCGCTCGCCGCCCAGAGCGAATTCGCCTCGGATATAAATGTAAGCCTTGCCCGCACCGATGGCATAGGAGGCCAGGATGGCCCCCTCCAAAAGCATATGGGGGTCTCGCTCCAGAATCATGCGGTCCTTGAAGGTCCCCGGCTCTCCCTCGTCGGCATTGACACAGAGATATTTTTCTTTGGGAGAATCCTTGGGCACGAACCCCCACTTCAACCCGGTCGGGAACCCGGCTCCTCCCCGGCCCCGGAGATTGGACTTCTTGACCTCGGCCGCCACCTGTTCCGGCGTCCACAAAGCGAGGACCTTGCGAAGGGCCTCGTACCCACCGCCCTCCTCATAGACCTTCAGGGTGTGGGAGCCGGGCTTGTCGAAATTCTTGGTCAGTATTTTTTCCATTTCTACATCCTGTCCTCTGCTTCCTCCGTGAGCCCCCTCACCTTCACCCGCGTGGAGGCTGTGTCTTAATCTTGATCTCTTACTTATGTTCCTTCTCCCTTTTGGGGAGAAGGTTAGGATGAGGGGGCTCTTTCCGAATGTTTCCTTTCTCCTCTTGGGAGAGTCTTTTCCAATCGAACTTCCTCTCCCCCTTGTGGGGGATAGGACTCTTTAAAACACCCTCTCCCTTTGGGGAGAGGGTGGGAGTGAGGGGGAACATCAGCCGGTGTTCCTTCTCTTCTCCTCGATGACCCGTTCGATCGCCTCAATAGTGGCAGGAGCCAGGATCTCATCATTGATCATCACCGAGGGGGAGGCATCGCAGTGGGCCAGACACTCCACCGTACCCAGGGTGAAAAGCTTGTCCGGCGTGGTTTCACCCACGTCAATCCCCAGGGTCTTCTTCAGATGGCCCAGAATCTCCTCGGACCCCAGAAGGGAACAACTGATGCTTTCGCAAACCAGGATCAGGTTTTTGCCTTCAGGCTTTTCCCTGAACCAGGAATAAAAGGTCACCACCTCATGGACCCGGGCCGGCTGAACCACGATCAGCTCGGCTGCATACTTCTCCGCCTCGGGAGAGATATACCCCGCCTTTGTCTGGATCACCCGCAGAATGGGGAGCAGGGCCGCCTTCTTGTCCGGATAACGGGCAAAGATCGAATCGATCTCCTTTTCAGTAAGCTTGTACTCCATCCCAATCTATCCCCTGTCTACTATCTACTGTCTACTATCTACTATTTTCTACCTTCTCACCTGTCCAGTTCCCCGGCAATCATGTTGATGCTTCCGAAGATGGGCGTCACGTCAGCCACCATCTCTCCCTGAATCAGATGCGAAAGGGCCGCAACCAGGTGAAAGCAGGGTGCGCGGACCCGTACGCGCGCCGGGATCCCGGTGCCGTCGCTCACCACGTAAAAACCAAGTTCCCCGTTCCCCCCTTCGACCGGGAAATAGGCCTCTCCGGCTGGCGGCCGGATTCCATGGCCGTCCATGATCAGCTTGAAATGGTTCATGAGCCCTTCGATGGTCGTGTAGACCTGCTCCTTGGGCGGGAGCGTCATCCGCTTATCGTTCAGGCAGACCGGGCCATCGGGGAGGTCCCGCAAGGCCTGTTCCACGATCCGCATGCTCTGCTCCATCTCGGCCATGCGGACCCTGTACCGGTCGTAGGTATCCCCATGGTCCCCTACCGGGATCTCGAAATCCATGCGGTCATAGACCAGGTACGGCGCGGCCTTGCGTACATCGTAGGGGATGCCGGTCGCCCTGAGGCACGGCCCGGTGAACCCGCAGGAGACCGCATCCTCCCTGGATATCACGCCTGTTCCCCGCGTCCGGTCATAAAAGATCCGGTTCCTGGTCAGAAGCTGGTCACACTCCTGCACGACTTCCCGCACCCCGATAAAGGCGGCCCGGCACTTCCCGGCAAAGTCCGGGGTGAGGTCCCCCTTGAGGCCCCCGATCCGGGTATATGACGTGGTGATCCTGGCCCCGGTCACATCTTCAACCAGTTCGTAGAGGTATTCCCTGGCCTTCATCATATAAAGGAATACCGTGAAGGCCCCCAGCTCCATGGCAAAGGCGCCGATGCAGGTGAGATGGTCGATAACCCGGGAGATCTCGGACATGATCACACGGATATACCGGCAACGCTCGGTTGTGCCCACGCCGAAGAGCTTTTCCACGGCCATGGCGTAGCCCACGTTGTTGATCAGGGGAGAGACGTAATTCAGCCGGTCGGTATAGGGGATCACGCCGGTATAGGTATGGGTCTCAGCCTCCTTCTCAAAGCACCGGTGCATGTAGCCGATCTCCACGTCCGACGCGAGAATGGTCTCCCCGCGGAGAGCCAGCATGACACGGACGACCCCGTGCATGGTCGGGTGCGAAGGCCCCATGTTGAGGTACATAATTTCGTTCCGGATACCGTTTTCTCCAGGTACCGAAGCCCCGGACATCTCAAGCGCAACGGCGATCCGCTCCTCGATGGAAGGTCCGCGCTCAAAGGCTGTCTCGGGCCGGCTCCCCGGACCGACCCTGGGCTGCCGCTTCTCCTTGGGATAGTCTTTGCGCAGGGGATGCCCCTCGAACCCTTCATACATGAGGATCCTGCAGAGGTCCGGATGCCCTTCAAAGGTGATGCCGAACATGTCCCACGCCTCTCGCTCCAGCCAGTTGGCGGAACGGTACTCGCCTGTCAGGGTGGGCACAAGGGCGTCGTTCTCTTCCACCGGCACCTTGATCCGAAGGCGGGCCCGACTCTCCAGCGCATAAAGATGATAGACGACCTCAAAACGAGGATTCCTCCCCATCCGGTCAACCGCAGAAAGGTCCATGAGGAAGTTGAACCCTCGCTCCTCCTTGAGGAATCGTACAAGGCACTGAAGGGTCTCCGGACTGACCACAGCCGTATCATCGCCCAGTCGGGAATGAGTCTCAAGAACCTTCTCTTTGTATCTTTCTGAGATTTCCTCTAATAGGGTCATGGATACCTATTTATTATATTGGTTCCAAACAGTTCAGTGTGGGCAACTATCCTGTTTCATCAGCCCGTTTGAACGCACATTGAAACCCTGGAGCCCAGACTTGGTATCCATGGTTCTGAGGGCTGTCCCTTCTCCCCCGATGGGGGAGAAGGTTAGGATGAGGGGTCAAGATTCGATTTCTCCCCTCACCTTTGTCCTCTCCCCCCTGCGGGGGAGAGGAGACTTCTCGATGTAAGTCTTCGCCCACCAATGGGGGCAAGGGGACTCAATGCCGGCCTGTTCGCTCAACCCTGTGGGTGCTGACTCCACCGGGATGCCCCTGCTTTTCGTTGCGTGTTGTTGCCCACACAATCCTGTTGAGAGCCATTATATTTTATTTCTCTATTCTCTCAGTATACCTGCTTTTGCTTCTGTATCTTCTCCTGGAGTTTGATCAGGCCGTCGAGGACCGCTTCGGGCCGCGGCGGGCACCCGGCCACGTAGATGTCCACAGGGATGATGGTGTCGATCCCCTGCACCGTGGCGTAGTTGTCATAGAACCCGCCCGAGGTCGCGCAGACGCCGAAGGAGAGGACCCATTTGGGTTCGCACATCTGGTCATAGACCTGGCGCAGGATGGGGGCGAGCTTGTGGCTGATGGTCCCCACCACCATGAGAAGGTCGGCCTGCCTCGGCGACCACCTCGGAAGCCCTGCACCGAACCGGTCTATATCGTAATGCGAACAGGCCACGGACATGTATTCCATGGAGCAGCAGGCCGTGGCAAAGGGGTATTGGAAGAGGGAATATTTACGGGCCCACCCGATGGCCGCGTCCAGGCGCGTAGTGACGGCCTCCCTTTGCAGAAGTTTATCTAATCCCATTCCAGGGCCCCTTTCTTCCAGGCGTAGACCAGGCCCAGGCCGAGGATTGCAAGGAAGACCATCATCTCCATGAAACCGAAGAGCCCCAGCTTCCGGAAGAGGATGGCCCAGGGGTAGAGGAAGATCACCTCGATATCAAAGATGATGAATACCATGGCGATGATATAAAACCGGACAGGAACAGGCCTGTCATGCGGGGAGATGTTCGGGATGCCGGACTCAAAGGGCATGGCCTTGGCCGGAGTCATGTTCCGGGGACCGATGACCCTGGCCAGGTAAAGGATTCCGCCGGCCATGGCCCCCACAATCAGAAAGAGGAGAAGTATCGGAAGATAGGTGACGGACATCTGATCCCTTTACGGCATAGTAAAAAGTCCGTCTGCGGGTTATGCTTACCGCTTCTTCACTTCGTTTCGAAGCGCCGCATGCCCCGCTTTGCATTATTCATGCCGCCTTTGGCGGCTTACACATTAATGATCATGGTCCCGGACACCGGCCTCGGCTTTGAGTTTCTTGACCTTGTCTTCGGGTTCTCCCTGTTTCCTGAAGTAATCGGTGAGAGCAGACTCCAGGGCCTCCTCGGCCAGGACCGAGCAGTGCATCTTGACCGGCGGGAGCCCGCCCAGGGCATCGGCCACGACCTTGTTGGTGATCCTGATGGCCTCTTCGATGGTCTTGCCCTTGACCATCTCCGTGGCCATGCTGCTGGTGGCAATGGCCGCACCGCATCCGAAGGTCTTGAACTTGGCGTCTTCAATAACCCCGTCCTTGATCTTGAGATAAAAACGCATCACATCGCCGCACTGGGGATTCCCCACCTCACCGACACCCGAGGCGTCTTCCATTTCTCCGACATTCCGCGGATTCATGAAGTGGTCCATGACCTTCTGGCTGTATTCCATATTGCCTCCTTTTCTCAGGCAAGAATAAGTTATTTAAATATAACGAACGGGAGGGCTCCTGTCAATTGGTCCGCAACCAGCGTGTCATGTGTCATGACAAAGCCGCAGTGTCATGCACACACGCGGTCAATTTTGCCGATGATGTCTTGCCACTCTCTGTTCTCCGCGCCCTCCCCGTCAGATCAATGCTCCGTAAGAACGAACGTCCCCAAAATTAACCCCGCGCCGCCATCCCCGCCGGACATTACCCTCTCTTTTACCCTCTTTTAAGGGTATTACCCTTTTTTCTCCAGGGAGATCCCGGTCCACGTCCCAGACATTCCACGTTACCTGCTTTCTGAATATCGCGAAGAACCCGCCTTATCATCTCCCGGCTCGTGCTCGGGCAGGCGCGTTCGAGGTCTGAGACCGTAAACTCCCGATCAAAGGAATTTACCGCTGCCCTTATCAATTCCGTTTTCGCTCCGCGCGGGCTTTTTACCTGTCCCACCCGCTCTTCAAATTCTTTATATGTCGTTTTTAGAATGAAAAGCAGGTAATTGATGTACGGCCAGGGGTCATGAAGGCCGTCATGCCAGCCCGTTGAGCTCTGTTCAAGGGTTTCATAGTAACGTTCCTTGTTCTGCTCGATCAGGCGTTCAATGCTGACATAGCGGCCCACCTCGTAGCCCAGATGGTAGCACTGGAGCAGAAGAATCAGCCGGGAAACCCTTCCGTTGCCGTCTCGGAACGGATGGATGCAGAGAAAGTCGAGATTAAAGGCCGCCATGGCGATCAGCGGGTGCACCCATCGCTCGCGGAGACACCGGCCCCAGAGATCCGCCAGTTCCTTCATAATATTGCGGCGTTTTCGCCGAGGAAACGGTTTTGAACCGTATTCGCGTTCTGCCGTCGGGACACTTTTCGATGATGTCTCCGTCCTTTTCCTTGTAATTCCCTGCGTCCCATATTTCACCGCGCGTCAGACGGTGCAGTTCCCTGATGGTCTTCTCCAAGACAGGCAGCTTTGCCCCTTGTTCGTGAATGAGCTTAAGCGCGTCACGGTAGCCACGAACTTCTTCTTCGTCTCGGTCCCGCAGGTGAGCGCGGCCGAGAATGATCGGTTTTATGCGCGTTTGGTCCACGGTCACGCCTTCAATCCTGTTTGAAGACACTGCACTCTCGATGAGCGCATGTTCCCTCAGGACCTTGAGACGCTGCGGCGACTGTTTCGTGAACAGGTCCTGCCTCCCTCGCGCCTCCGCCAGATCGGCCAGATACCAGGACGTGTTCGTGGGAATCGTTTCGGGTTTTGTCGAAAATAGTTTAAGTGTCATCATTTTCTGGTCCCTCCGAGATCATGCGCGACCGGCGAATCCGCCAACATACAGAATATCCGACCGGTCATCGATCGCCCCATGATCTGACACCATGCATGAAGGTGCACTTCGAGGACAAACCGTGTCGCGCGAGCACACGGTCGATTTCGTCGATGATGCCTTGCCGCTCTGCGCTCTGTTCTCTGCGCCCTTCTTTTCAGATCAATGCACCATGAGAGCAAACGTCCCCGAAGTTCGTTTGATGTTTATCCGCTTGCCGCCAAAAGATTAATCACAAGACGGGTCATCAGGTCTTTATTCGCCGGTTCGCTTTCCGCTATGAGGAGCGCCAATGCCGTCAAGGTATTCTCGCTCATGACCTCCGGCATCCCCTCCTGCCGCTGGTAAAGCAGAAACAAAAAGCTCCCAATCCTCTTATTGCCGTCTAGAAACGGATGATCCTTGATGATGAAGTAGAGAAGATGCGCTGCTTTTTCTTCCCGAGTCTTGTAGAGCGGATCGCCGAACATGGTCTGTTCAATATTCCCGAGAATCGCAGCCAGAGAGTCGCCGCGTTCCGAACCGAAAAGATCGGTTGCATCTCCGCTGCCTTTCAGCTCTTGTTTGAGCTCGCTGATGGCCTGCCTGGCAAGGTCAGAACCAAGCACGCCTCGGGCCGGTTGACATCCAGCGGGAAGGCCGAGCATATTCTCATCGTACTGGAGAAGCAGCCGCCACGTCTTCGCATAGCCGACAATAATGGAAAGAACATCCTGGCCTCTTTCGGTGACAAGGGCCTGATGATTCAGCGTCCTCGCAAGCAACTCCACTGCCTGCTGCATTTCGGAAAGCCCCTTTTCCGCAATCCTGGCCTGATTGACCGTGAACCCTCTCACCAGATGGTCACGGATTACTTTTGTCGCCCACTGGCGGAACTGGGTGCCACGGAGCGATTTGACCCGGTAACCCACGGAAATGATCACGTCAAGGTTGAAGAAATCGACATCCCTCTCAACATGCCGCCTTCCCTCTTTTTGAACTATTCGGAATTTCCGAATAGTTGCCTTTGGCTCAAGTTCACCCTCCTTAAAGACGCCTTTGATATGCTCATTGATGGTCGGAACGGTTTTCCCGAATAGCTTAGACATCTGCTTCTGAGAAAGCCAGACCGTCTCCGCCTCAAGCCGCACCTCCATGCGAGCCGTCCCATCCGGTGATTGATAGATGATTATTTGATCCTTCATGGCACTCCTCGCACATCAATTTTGCCCGTAACCGCCTCCGTGATCAGTGCCAAACGAGCACGCGATCACACGGTCAATTTCGTCGATGATGTCTTGCCGCTCTTCGCTCTGTTCTCTGCGACCTTCCCTTCAGATCAATGCACCGTATCCATTAAAGCTATCGTGTTTATATCACGAACAAAGAAACCCCATGACCTCGTACAGGTCTTGTGTCACAGATCTCTGTCACAGCATGTTAAAAAGGGTCCGTCCCTGATTCCCCCTTGATATTTGAAGATGTGGCCACTCGATCTTCCACCTGATTTGTATAACATAAGCCGCTGCAAAACTGAAAAAGCGTATAGTGGCACTTGTTCCCGACTATTTTGCTTGGCGTACGATTGTTCCAACACATTGTTTGCTAAGAATCGTTCCTTGATCCGGGATGATTGCGGTCATTCCGTAATAAAACTGTTTCTCTTTCTCATCGATAATCATCTTTATATTTCCGGACTCAACAGATGACCAAATTTGAACGCCTTCCAGATCAATAATCTCAAATTTCGTGGGCTTTCCCTGGAGTTTTTGTGTTGAGAGGTTCTTATAGTTACAAGAAGCCTCACTACCGATTACAACACAGGTGTATTCGGATTTGTCGCCTTCAATAACATTGATTTTCTTCTGGCTCGGGCCAAGGACCTTACAGTCTAAGTCTTGGAATACAAATTCCCCCGCCCATGAATTCGACACAAATAAGGCGAGTAAGAAAAGGGCGATCTTTTTCATGATTCTCTCCTTTCGGCTAAAGCATCTTGCGTGGGGGTCTATTTTCTTAGCATACCTCCTTGTTCTATTTTCCTTGTTTTCTCGTTCGTGTAGAAATTGGCCGTTCTTTTCCCCTCTTTCTCATCCTAACTTTGTCTACCCTGGGCTTTTCTTTAGAACCGTTCCCTTTTCCATTCCTATCAGATACACCCAGAAGACTTTGCATGGGTTAAATGGTGAATGGAAATGCTGCCAAGTGTTCCCCTCTCATTCCTTATAGCATTCCGCGCATAAGTTCGGCTACAAGAGGTACTCTATTAGATAATGTTATCAGGAGAAATATGAGCAGCAAGAATCCCAGAGTCCATTCTATTCTGACGAACCATTTGCAATCTCTTCCTAATATCTTTCCAGAAATCGTAGTGTCTCTGTAGCCTATCTTCAACAGAACAACTGTGCTGAATGCGAGAGCATCCAAAAATTTCGTGCGCTCATTCCTCCTGTCTAAACAACCTGCATGCGTCAAATAGCATTTGGGACACTCAAACAAGCGCAGCTTGAAGCGATAATCCGGTTTAGTCTCTGGATGGGGCTGCCTTGCCAATTTACCCCTAAGAAAAAGTAAAGAGAAAAGCAAATCGATTCCGACTAACCAGCAGAGGATCCTAACAATCTTGGTCCCATATCCGCAAGTCAGCCCCCAAAATCTCCAGAGTATTTGCCTGGGAAACCACCACCAAAAATTATGCGCTTCCCTCTCTTCCCTTAACTCAGCATTCTTCATGTGATAATAGGCTTTATTTGCATCGCTCAACCTTCCTTGCCTCCGGAAGTTTTCTTCGAAGCGCTTTATTACCTGGGACAGAGCCTCCAATCCCTCCCCGGCTTCCGTTCCTGTACCTTCCCTTCGTTTCCCCTTTTTCCTCTCTGCCTCCGCTTCCTTAAAAGTCTTTATTCTTTGGTCACGCCCTGTCACCCAAAATATTGGGTCTGGAAGTTGATCCCATTTAATTAACAAGTCATCGAAGTAAACATAGGAGATAGAGAACCATTTTCTCTCAGCGTCTTTCCCCCTTTGAAATGAAGCATCGGTGAAATTGGCACTCCGCCTAAAATATACTCTTTCAAAGGCAACATCCCTTGTAAACTGTGTACCCAAAAAATAGGCATCTGATTCGAATGTAACAAACCTGAAGAATGTGGAAGATATGGCTTCAGCCCTTTCGTCCGTTTGGCAGGGAGGTCTTGTTTCATCATTGACAAGCCGACCAAATTGCACCCCAGAAAAGTCTACAACTTGCTGAAAAGTAATATTTTCCAAGAGAGCTTCTGTAATATAGGCCCCTTTGAAATCAAAACTTCCGGGCGCAATAGTCTGGCTGGGGAGATTTTGAAAGGCAAGTGTTCTGATTCGTGTATCCCGGAAGTCAACGTATTTATGACAACCAGCGGGTTCAATCAACAACTGACGGAAAAACACAGTTGATCTAAAATTAACCGCGTCATTAAAGACTGCCTTGCTGAAATTTGCGTTCCGTATGAAGGTGCTGCGGTCAAAGTTGGCTAATCTGTTGAAAATAGCAGCCGTGAAATCAGCTTCTTCACTGAATGTATCGCCAATAAAATCAACCCTGTCGAAAAACTGTGACCCCTTCAGTGAGACTTGACCAAAAAAGTTCACTCCTCTGAATGCAACTCTCTTAAGAAATGCAGAATGTTCTATGTTTACTGTTCCAAAAAAGAAGACCTCACCATCGAAATTCAGAGGCTTCAGAAATACGGTTGGTGTCACCTGGTTCTTGAATACGATAGGTTCTTGCAATGACCATTTTGTGGCCCTAATTGATTCATATCTGCTATTACGATTATCTTTGCTCTCTTCCCATCTGTGCACAAAAGTCACATTATTCATACTTATTTGATTCTTTACCACAAAGCATTTTTGAAATTCTCTTTCCGCTAACCATTGTTTTATCGGATGCCCTTCGAGTGATGCCGACGAGACGGGCTTCAAACTCGTGAAGTCCAATGTCCCCTCGACAACGGAGTCACTTATTTTTATTTCTTTTTGAAAAGAATCATCGGCGATTAAATCTATTAAATCTTTGGCCGGAACTACGTATCCAGATACTGTTCCACCATTACTCAATATTTCTCTTAACTTTCCCTTCGATAACCTCCCCTTTATCTGTGCAGGAAATATTTGTGATATTACGTCTTGATCACTCGGCGATTCTGCGTAGCCAGCATATTGCGATAAGAAAGACAAGAGGATGAAAAATAAGATCGAACGCAGGACAAAGGTTAGTTTATTTTCTTTCCGATATTTTAACTTCGGGTCATGCATAAGTATACACACTCTAAAACCCAACAGGGTCAGGTCATTTTCTTAGCATACCCCTGCTAATACTCTTATAATACCAGCATCCCCCTTTGCCAAAGGGGAACTTAAGCTCCGTTACACGCCATGCGTCTAATGGGGCAGGACTTGCCGCCTTGTAACCGGCGGCTGAGTGGATTATACGAAAGAGTGGGTGTGAAAACAAGCGAAAACAGAGGACGGACAGATTAAGACCAGTGGGCGGTAAGAACGGTGGGCAGTAAGATCAAAGGACGGAAGGTCGGAGGACGGCAAGAGTCCATTAATCCACATCTAACCTCAACTGGGGATTATCGCGGCACAGAATTTCTTCGATCTTGTTGAGGATGACTTTTGCGATTTTGAAGGCATTCTTTGCTTCGGTTTGGGTCGTGGATTGAATCGAATTCTTGAGAAGACCTTTCTTGAGGTAGGGTTCAAACATTCAAGTCTCCTTTGAGGAGAATGTATTTGTCTGAAAGGATCTCAGCCAGGAAAGGGTCTCCTTTTTCCTTCGCTCGACAAATTCCCTTTTCGTATAGAGCTTGAAGTTGACTTCCCGATCAATGGCTCTCTCAACTTTCTTGAGTTGCCTGAGGAGTTTTGCTTCTACAGCGGCCTTTCCGACCACAACAAGATCGATATCCGAATCCGTTCGCATGGCGTCCTTGGCATAGGAACCGTAGATTAAGGCCATCGTAACCTCCTTCAGGTCCTGGACAACCTTGCGCAACAGCCCCTCTATGCCGACCGTCTTCTCCACGATGCGTTTGATCTCCGGGTAAAAGGCATGCTGACGGTTGATGGTGAAGAGCCTGAGGTTGCCTCTTCGCCTGCTGGTCACAATGCCCTGACCGTCCAAAGAGTTGATGCCGCGCTGAAAGATGCCGGGCCTCTTCCCAAGGATCTCCCCAAGCTCACTGAGGTAATATTCTTTATCCGGCTGGCTCATAAGTAAGGCAAGAAGTCTCAATTGGTTCTCGGAGAACACGGCGCACCTCATATACGTTAGGCATAAGATCTTATGCCTTTGGCATAACTCTGTCAAGGGAAATATTTGGAACGCTGGGAACGGAGCAGCGGGAAACCAGCAGAGGATGGAGGACAGCATTCAAAAATCCCCCTGCATCCCCCTTTGGCAAAGGGGGATTTAAGCCCTGTTACGCGCCATGCGTCTAACGGGAGCGTGCCGCCTTGTACTCGGGTCTGGGTTCTTTGGCGAGGAAGCCGATTTTCTTTCGACGCGGTGCCGGAGGTTTCATCAACTCTCTGATTGCATCAAAGACAACCCTGAACTGGGTGTCGTGCTTCTCCTCAAGTTCGTCGAGTTTTCTCGCCAAGTCCTTGTGTGACGCAATCATCTCCCGTAGTTTGACAAACGCCCGCATGATCTGGATATTCACTTCGATCGCCCGGTCACTATTTAACACGCTGGAGAGCATGGCCACGCCTTGTTCGGTAAAGGCATAAGGCAAGTATTTCCGGTGCCGCCCGCGCCCTTTCTTTAAGGTCACAAATTGTGACCTTAAAACGGAATGCTCCTCTTCCTCCAATTGGAACATAAAATCCGGGGGGTGCGCCGTATTTTTCGGGATGATTGATGTGGGCTGGGGCGCGATGTTTTGCAAGATGACGGCTGTGCTCAGGGCAGGCAATAATTTAGAGAGTGTCGCACAAGCCGTCCGATGCCAGGTATTAAAGGTCTTAAAATTGTAACGACATGATCTCTATAAATCCCTCCTCGCCTCCCTTTGCCAAAGGGAGGAATTTCCCCTCTTTGGAAAAGAGGGGTGAGGGGAGATTTTATTAACAAAATGTCCATTCAATTATGAGATTATTGATAACCGCGGGGATTATACGAGGGAACGGATGTGTGTAATCCCAAAATGATAATGTCCTATTTGGCCAAAGTAGAAATGTCCTATTC
>CAKKPE010000149.1 GCA_919901565.1 bacterium | reverse complement strand
CGGGAAACCCCTGACCGTCTGGCTCTATGAGATCATAGAACTTAGAACGCCAGTAATCCTTAATATCTTCGTAGAGGAGCTTGTGGCTTTTTAAATTGATCTTACCACCCATTTGTTCAACCACCCTTAACAATCGAGCCGACGTTAGCCAGCGCATACGGTCGTTTTTAGGCCAGCCCTTGTCATCGAGGACATTCAACGTATCGAACGATTTTTCAAGAAACACCTGGCTTTCTTTTAGGAAATCCTCCGAATATTGTCGCCGAATGTTCCAAACCAAAGTAATAAGAGCAACCAGCGCACCCGCACCGGCCATTATTTTCAAGGAATTGAACGCCATTAGTGCCATGAGGTCACCGACGAGTAAAACGATCAATATCCAGAACAGAGCGCGCAAACACATAATTGTTCTCTGAGCCCTAACGAGTCTACAGGAAAAGTCCGAGTGTGAAATACATCTGCTCCACTCCTCCGGGATGCCTCGTATCCTCCGGGCAAAGCGGTTCAGTCAAAGTTGATTTTCGAACTTTTCCTAGTTCAAGAGATAGATCTGGTTCCTTTTTTCTTGTTCCGTAAATGATAACTGAAGATGCCCCCAAATGTTTTCCATTTTTTCCTATTTTTTAGAGGAAGATTAAATTCGTCGTGCCCTTTCAGGGTTATGAGGACAATAGGGCTTTGTCACATTACAAAGACAGTCTTGGGTTACGGTGAAACCATCAGGATGATGGCATTCATGGCGAACTTCTTCAGGCGGCGATGAATATGTACTTCTCACAATATCATCCTTCAGAATTCGCGGGTGATAGTACCGACATTTTCTATTAATCGTCATTTACTCCCTCCCCCCGACACTGAACGACACTACGGCATTCGAAGAGCGATATATAAGAGATTTGGCGTCATCTTCAAATACCAATTAAACTCCAAACCCACCCACAACAAACCGCCCTCTTGTTTGAAGCGCCACACACCATAATACAAGATACAAGCGCTTCGACATGATAGGTATTATTCCATTTATCTCTGCGAGTTCACTCCAAAAAAAAGAGTTGCACTCACATTGCATGTTCAACCCCTCTCATTGAAACAAACGGCGGTTGGGATCATTTGTGTTTCCTCATCCTAAAGACCAGACGACAGATAACGGAGGGCCGAGAAACCTCATCCGTCAGAAACAGTTTCTTATCCGATCCTCAAAAAAAGACCGCATTCACATGACCGTCTGCACGACAGCAGACTGAAACCGGTCTATGAGAAAGAAAAATTACCCGGATTCGCGTCTTTTCATACCACTTCTCGACATTCGGAGTCAACTGGAATATTTTTAAGGGTGGCGTGACTAAATATGAAATCCCTCCTCACCCCGTTAGAAGTAATTACGACGAGAAGTAATTCCGATTAAAACGCGACAAACTTCTAACGGGGCGAACCTCCCTTTGCCCCTTCGACTGCGCTCAGGGCAGGCGCCGGGAGGGATCAAGCGTGTGAGTGGTACGTCAGATTGAGTGGATTGTCAGCCCATAGTGATCTGCGTGGTGAAAGGTACCTTGCTCACCAGAAGTTCTTTGAGGTCGACTTTTTTGCTGGCATTATCGATGTCAATGCCTACAATATTGCCGGTATCGTCATAATCGAGAACCACGCCCTCCGATATCTCACGACTGTCGGCGCTGACCCTGCCCGAAAGATCAATGTAAAGGGAGTCCGTATCAGGATAGTATTTCAGTTTCATGGCTTGAATCCTCTGTCTGGAAATGCATTATGTACTGTAATTTTATCGCTTAATGTCACAACGCGCAACACCCGCCCGCCAAGCTCATCTATTACGCCCCAGAATCGATACCGATTGAACTCCTGAGGTTCGCTCCGCAGGGGGTTTTCGATGACACGAATGCACCACTTTTTCTTAATGTAAGGCCGTTTCCGCATGACTTCCTTTTCGAAGTATTCAGTGAACTTGTATTTCTTCATTGTAACCATTCCGTTGATTTGACTGTTTTAATACCACTTCTCGACATTCGGAGTCAACTGCAATCTTTTTGAGGGAAGTTTCGTGACTACGGAGAGGGGAGCGGGCACTGCTTCAACGGAAGCGGACACCGCAAATCCCCCCTCACATCCATCCTCTCCCGCCGGGGGAGAGGGTGTGCTGGAGGAAGCGACTCGATGGGGGGACCGGACAATGACGAGGAAGACATCACAGGGAATCCCTCCTTATCTCCCTTTGCCCCTTCGACTGCGCTCAGGGCAGGCGCCGGGAGGGATTCCATTTTCCCCTCCTGTGTAAGCTGGCGAATGGGCAGATCAATCAGAAATCCCGGATGAAACGGGCGGCATAGGACCGCACCTCTTTCCCGTTCAGGACGTGAAACCTCCGAAGTCTTTGGAGGGTCTGCAAGGAAAAACGACTGAGAGGAATATGGATGATCCGTTTCTTGAGCCTCCGGGCAATCTGCCTCCATCGAAGCAGAGGGGCCTTGGGTGAAACCAGGGTGATCTGCGGCTCGGTGGTATGAAACATGGCCCCGGCAAGAAGCCGCTCCTCCAGGGTTCGGGCAAAATTCAGCCTCGGGTCCTCCCAGATATTGGGGATATAGCGGGGCGGGAAAAGGAGAAAACATCCCCCGTAGGTGGACTGGCCGATGCCGGGGCCGATCATATTCTCAAGATAAGGTGTGGCATAGAAACAGAGGGTGGACTCGGCCTCGTGTTCGGAATACCAGGTCTGGCGCCAGGGATACTTCTCAGGGTCTGCGTTCATCTCAAAGATCAGGACCACGACCTCCACGGTGCCCCGTGACGGAGGGATCTCCTTGACATAGATATCGCCCTCGTACCAGTGCCGCAGGGTCTCCCGGATATCGATACCGTCCTTGATCGAGGAGGTAAATTTCTCGGACCGGGCCAGGTCTTCTCCGATCAGGGCCCTGGCCTGCTCCCGCACATGGAGATTGAAGCTTTCAATTTTCCTGTCTTCAGGTGTCCATGAGCACTGGCCGTAAGGGTCCCAGAAATATTTCCAGAGCTTCTGCTTTCTCACCTCGGGTTCGGGCCTCAAGGGGAGCGTCCGCCAGACCTTGCGCTCACCGGCGAGCCGGTTCTTCAACGAGACCACCTCACCATCGGCCAGTTCCCCCCGGCCCATGCCAAAGGCGACGGTGTCATAACCTTCTTGGTCCTGAGTCTGATAGGGGAAGTCCTTGGCCGTCTCGACAAGGGATACCGCGAAGCTGTCCCCGCCGACCTGTTTGGCCGCGACAATCAGGGTGTAGAGATCCGGGGTAAATCTTCGGTCCATGAGGGTGAGGTTCCGGACATATTTCATATAGGCCTGAAGGACCTGGGGGTTCAGGTGGTGCTGGGTGATGTTGTGTTTGACCACCCATCTTCTGCGGGCTTCGATCAGGAGCTCTTTGACCCCGTCGATGGAGAGATTCTCATCGGATGTCAGATCCTCCCTGCTCTTCTCATACAAATACGTGATATAAGGGATCTCACCCAACATGAAGTACAGGGTCGCGGCTGAAACCCGGAAGAGCCTGGCAGGCGCCGCCAATCTCTCCGGTTCAGGGCAGGGGGTCTGCAAGAGGTAGGCATCCCGGATCCAGGGCCAGTCCATGACCGAGCAGAGGAAGAGGATATCCTTGTACTCCTGCTCCACCTCACGGAGCCGGCAGGCCATGTAGGCGATACGCCTCTCGCGCTGGCTTTCGGGCTCAGGCCTGGGAAGGGTCGGGAGAATGGCTGCCAGAAACGGCTCGCCGGGTATCCGCTTGAGGGCGTAAGGGTCCGGAAACGTACCTTCATATACTTCATAAGCATCTACTTCCATATCTATGAATTCACAGGCAATATTCTCCTGCAGGGCGAGCCTGATCCCCATGATCATCCCCTGGCAGGGATCAATGGGGACATAGTTCACGGCATCCGGGTCTCCCTGCTCCCGCTGCATCACTGCGGAAATTTCGGGAAGGCGCTCAATCCCCTGGATCACAGGCTCCTTGAAGGATGGAGGAAGGGCCACGGCCAGACAGTCATAATGCCCCGAAAGCATCTCCCGCCTGACGGACAGGGCATAATCGCCGCTTTCATGCACAACCGGGAAAACGGTTAAGGAATGGCCGAGCCGGTAAAAGTCTCTTTGCTGTTTGGACAAGACCATGTTTTAGCACCCGCTACTCCCTGTCCGGATGCAGCGGGTCCTCCTCTCCGAAGAAAAAATCACCAAGACCGAGTGCTCCGGTTTCACTCCCGAAGGTCTGTTTCTTCTTTTCGGCCATGCGGTCAAGATCCAGCGCCTCTTCGCTCAGGACCTTGGCTACAGCCTCTCTCCATACCAGGTCCCTGGAAAGGGGATGATCCTGGTCCTGGCTCAGCCTTTTCAGGGCGTACCGGACGATGTGGATCCCGTCCCTCGGGGTGAAATCGAGGTCCAGCTCATGGGAATGGCTCAGGAACTCCACGGTCATGGAGAGGATCTCCTCGTCGGCAAAAGGGAGATGATATTTCAGGATGGCCTTCTCTTCCTCTCTGCTGGGGAACTCCAGCTGAAGGGTCGGCTGGAGCCTGGAGAGGATATAGTCCGGTATTTCAAAGGTCGACTCGTCTTCGTTCATGGTCACGCAGCACCGGAAGCCGTCATCAGCATGGACGATGACCCCGGCGACAATGGATTCCACGTAACGCCGGTGGTCCAGAAGGGGCGCGAGCGATGCCCAGCTCTTTTCGTTCATCCGGTTCCCCTCGTCAAGTACGCAGATTCCCCCGGTCAGCATGGCGCTCACCAGAGGAGATGCATGATAGGCGATCTTCCCGGCCTCGGAAAGAACCGGTGTGATGAGGAGATCCTCGGGCCGGGTATCACTGGTGCATTGATAGATGTACAGAGGCTGCTGCCGGACCCCGGCTGCGGCCATGGCCAGGGTGGTCTTGCCGATCCCGGGAAAACCGGTGATCCGAGGAGCGAGCGGAAGATCATCCTTGTCCACCACGATCCAGCAGGCAAGGATCTGCCTCAGGATCTCCTTCTGACCGATCCATTGACTCTCGATGTCCACCGGATGGGAAAGATGCAGGGTAACCCCTTCTATTTCAGCGCTGCTTGCTTTTCCCTTTGGTAAGTTCTTGTCTTTCATGTCTTCCTCGCGATGAAGAGAGTAAACCGTTCAAGTGGTTCAAACCGTTCAAAGGGTCCAAAGGGTTTAAGCGGCTTGAACTCTTTGAACTCTTTGAACCCTTTGAACCCTTTGAACCCTTTGAACCCTTTGAACCCTTTGAACCCGTTATAACCTGTTCACCCCGTTCAGTGCCGCCACCTTGTAGGCGTCCGAAAGCGTGGGGTAGTTAAAGACCGTATTGACAAAATAATCAATGGTCCCGTTGAAGCTCAGGACCGCCTGGCCGATATGGATGAGCTCAGTGGAACGCTCCCCGATGATGTGCACCCCCAGAAGCTTTCGGTTTTCACGGTGGAACAGGAGCTTGAGCATCCCGTAGATATCGCCGATGATCTGGCCCCTGGCCACTTCATTGAAAAAGGCCTGCCCGACCTCGTAGGGTATCCCTTGTTTCGTGAGGCTCTCTTCGGTCTCCCCCACCATGGATATCTCAGGAATCGTGTAGATCCCATAAGGGAGGATGTTCGAAGGCCCGGACACCGGGCACTCCTGCATCAGGGCCGCACACATGGACAACCGCCCCTGTTCCTGTGATGTGGAGGCCAGGCCCGGGGTCCCGATCACATCCCCGGCAGCGAAGATGTTCGGGACACTCGTGCGGTATTCATGGTCCACCTCCACCCTACCCCGCTTCCCAACCTTTACGCCGATCTTCTCCAGGTTTAAACTTTCTGTGTTGGCAGACCTGCCGAGGGTAAACAGGAGCTTCTCGGAGACCACCTGCTTTCCGCTCTTGAGATGCGTCACTACGCGCCCGGTATGCTCAACCTCGATCCTTTCCATCTCTTCTCCAAGCCTCAGGACCACACCGGACTGACGCATCCAGTAGGAAAGCGAGTTGACGATCTCCTCATCGGCAAACGTAAGGAGGCGGTCCTGCTTCTCCACGACGGTGACCTCGGTGCCGAGGCAGGAGAAGATGGAAGCATATTCACATCCGATCACCCCACCGCCGATGATGGTCAGGGTACTGGGAATGGTATCGATCTGCAGGATGGTGTCGCTGTCATAAACCGTGGGTTCACCGAAAGGGACTTCGGATGGACGGTTGGGCCTCCCGCCTACGGCAATCAGAATCACATCGGCCTGGTAGTTCTCCACCCGCCCCTGTCTGTCCCTGACCGCAAGGGTGTGGGCGTCTTCAAATGAGGCCTCGCCGTAGATGATCTCCACATCATTGCGGGTGAACTGGTCAATGATCACCTCCATCTGCCGGTGGACCACGGTATCCTTCCGGTGCATCAGTTCCTGGAACTTGACGTTCTTCCCCAGGATGCAATGGAAACCATAGATGGCCCGCTGCTTCATCCCGTAGAGATAGAGGGCGGTTTCACGTAACGTCTTGCTCGGAATGGTCCCGGTCTGAAGGCCCGCGCCCCCAATCAGGGGCTGTTTCTCGATAACGGCTACACGGCGCTTTAGCTTCGCGGCCTGGATGGCCCCCTTTTCCCCGGCCGGTCCCGAACCAATAACCAGAACATCGTATTTTTTCATGGCCTTAGTATACGGAGGAATGCAAAGGATTGTCAATCGGGAAGCAAGGAATCAGCTTTCAGCATAAAGAAGGTACCGTCCCCGACGATCTTTAAAAGAGTCAAGGTCTTGCTGCCACCCCTCTTCGATCTCGGCCAGGGGTTTCATCCCCTCCAGATCCATTCGTATTGCATCGTCCCCGGTCAGGATATCGATCGGAAGCCTTTTCTCTTCATACTCATAGGGCGGCTGCCTCCACTGGAACTCCCCGGGATACAGGGAGATAACGGACTGGAGAATGGCGAGGGTCGTCCGGTAGGGACGGAAGGCGGAACGGTCCGTGACATGGATCTGGAACCCGTGACACATCTCACCCTGCCATTTCTGGAACGTGGGAGTGAAGTGATGTTCCCTGAAGATGAGCCCGGTCAAGGCATATGCCTGCAGTCTCCTGCCGAGATCATGCACATCAATATAGGGTGCGCCGAAGAGTTCAAAGGGGCGTGTGGTCCCCCGGCCTTCGGAGAGGCTGGTCCCTTCGAGCAGGACCTGACCGGGATAGACCAGGGCCGTGTCCGGCGTGGGAAGGTTGGGCGACGGGATCACCCAGGGGAGTCCCGTGTCCTGGAAAAAGTCCCCCCGCCGCCATCCCTGCATGGGGATGACCGTAAGATCGCAGCCCATGCCCATTTCCTGATTGAAGAACCGGGCCAGTTCCCCGATGGTCATGCCGTGCCGCATGGGCAGAGGAAACATCCCGACAAAAGAAGCGAACTCAGGCTTGAGGAGGTTCCCTTCCACCTCCAGTCCCCCGATGGGATTGGGCCGGTCCAGCACCACAACCTTCTTGCCCGCTTCGCCGGCGGCCTGAAGGCAGTAGGCCATGGTATAGATGAAGGTGTAGACACGGGTCCCCACATTCTGCAGATCGATGACCAGGATATCGATCTCATCCATCATCCTGTGCGTGGGTTTGCGCGTATTTGAATAAAGGCTGAAAACCGTAATACCGAGTTCATGGTCCACCGAATCCTGGGACTCCACCATATTGTCCTGTTTCTCGCCGAAGATCCCGTGCTGGGGAGCGAATAGGGCCGTGAGGTTCCTGCCGCAGAGTTCCGAGAAGATCCTTCGGGAGTGTACCAGGCCGGCATCCACAGAGGCCGGATTGACCAGAAGGCCGATCCGGTTCTTTTTCAGAAATCCGGGTGGGTTGGATTTGATCTGCTGAAGGCCGGTGTGAACCATGTACGATCAAGTCTTTGTAAAGAGGACGCCGGGAAAAGAGCTTTCCTTTTATCCTGTTATCCTGGAAAGCCGCCTAAACTTCTTACTCAAGGGTCTCGGAATAGAATTGACACGGATTGCAAAATCTCCCCTCCCCCCTCTTTACCAAAGAGGGGAATTCCTCCCTTCGCCTGCCCTGAGCGCAGTCGAAGGGAAAAAGGGAGGCTTCGGCGTGAGCTCAGCCGAACGGTGAGGTGGGATTTGTACCGGTTGAAACTACTAATCCCGACCGAATTTTGGCCCGGCGCTTTTGACTTCATCAGGAACATTTTCTGAATAATTTTTAAAATTCTTGTGGAAGAGCCCGGCCAGTTCCTTGGCCTTTGTATCATAGGCCGCAGGATCCTTCCATGTATTCTTGGGCTGCAGGACCTCTTTGGGCACATCCGGACAGGACTCGGGAATGTGGAGCCCGAAGAAGGGGTCTTCCTGCGTCTTTATTTCCTTTAGACGCCCATTGAGAATGGCCCTCAGGATCGCACGGGTATGGGAGATATCCATCCTCTTCCCGGTTCCATAGGGCCCGCCGGTCCAGCCCGTGTTGACCAGCCAGCAGTCCGATTTGTATTTCAGAATCTTTTCCCCGAGCATGGTGGCATACACGCCTGGCGGAAGGGCCATGAATGGAGCGCCGAAGCAGGTGCTGAACGTGGCCTGGGGCTCGTCCCCCATCCCCTTTTCCGTCCCTGCAACCTTGGCCGTATATCCGGAGAGAAAATGGTACATGGCCTGCTCCGGCGTCAGGCGGGCGACCGGAGGCATGACCCCGAAGGCATCGCAGGTCAGCATGATGATGTTCCTCGGGTGTCCCCCCATGCCGGAACTGACGGCCCCTTCGATGGCGGAAATGTGGTAGGCTGCGCGGGTATTTTCGGTCAGGGTGGCATCATCCAGGTCAACACGCCTTGTGTCCGGATTCACACCCACATTTTCCAGGATGGTCCCGAAGCGGCGGGTGCACCGGTAGATCTGGGGCTCTGCCTCGGGGGAAAGATGGATCACCTTGGCATAGCAGCCTCCTTCAAAATTAAACACCCCGTGGTCGCTCCATCCGTGCTCGTCGTCTCCGATCAGGCCCCGCTCAGGATCAGCGGAGAGGGTGGTCTTCCCGGTCCCGGAAAGCCCGAAAAATATGGCCACGTCCCCGGACCCGCCCACATTGGCCGAACAGTGCATAGGGAGGACCTTTTCCTTCCTCGGGAGAAAATAATTCAGGATCGTAAAGACCGATTTCTTGATCTCGCCTGCGTAACTGGTCCCGCCGATGAGGATCAGCTTTTTGCCGAAGTTCACGATGATGAAGGCCTCGGAGTTGGTCCCGTCGAGTTCAGGGTTGGCATGAAAATGAGGAACATTCAGGATCGTACACTCGGGCACGTGATTCGTAAGTTTCTTCTCGTCCTCGATCTGGATGAACATGTTCCTGGCGAAAAGATTATGCCAGGCCGTTTCCGTGATGATGCGGATCGGCACCTGGTACTTGGGGTCTGCCCCGGCATAACAGTCCTGTATATATAGGTCCTTGCCCTGGATATAGGCCAGCAGACGGAGAAAGAGAAAATCCACCTTCTTCTCATCAATGGGGCGGTTGACCTTTCCCCACCAGACGTGGCTTTCGCTTGAAGGCTCCTTGACGATGAACTTTTCGTTTGCGGCCCGGCCTGTAAAGTGCCCGGTCTTTACGGCAATGGGTCCCCGGTGCAGGATCAGCCCTTCCCTTCTCCGGACGATCTCTTCATACAGGGCGCCCGTGGTCAAATTCCAATAGACATTTCCCACATTCTTGATCCCGTGGTTTTCCAGGCCGTATTTTTTGTTGATGGTCTGCTGCAATTGCATGGTCATTCCTCTCTGTCAGGCATTATTCAACAACGGACCGGATGATTCCCCCAATCCTTGTGAGGCCATAATACGGTATAACGTGATCTGGATGTTCGATAAACCGGGAATTTTTCTACCCATCATTATTTAACATAACTCCAGATCCCATGTCTATTCAATTTTGCCTGATTCATAAAAAAAAATCCCCGCACCTGAATGCGGGGATTTTTTTGATGGTTGCTTGAATAAAAAGCGCTACCATTCCGCAAGGCTCTGGATGGAGGCGCGGTAGGGCCCGATCACAGAGGCGTCCTTGAAATAGACCTTTTTCATATAGTCCAGCACCCAGGAGTAATACTCAAAACGGCTGGAGAGATCCTGAAAAACCTCCGCCCCCTGCTTTTCGGCCAGACGGTCGAACTCCGAGACTGTGGAATAGGAGTATTTTCCCTGGTCCATATAATATTTGAGTGAGGAACCCTTGACCACGCAGTCCCGGAAAATCCCGGTCATGAATAGTGTATAATCACCGATATGCTGCCTGATCTCCCGCTCTCTGAACGGACTGAACCGGTCGTTCTGCAGATCTATTGCGGAATTAGCCTCAGACATAAAGTCGACCATATACTCCACTTTCTCGCCCAGGGCATTCTTGATCTTGTAGAGCTGGTCCGTGCAGGCAAAACGGGCAAGCAGGCTTGAGACATAATCCGCAACCGGCATATTATCGATGAGAAGCTGCTGAAAACAAAGGAGGGTCAATTTCTGGAAAAATCTTTTCAAACCAGGCGTCCGGTCATCCCTTTCCATACCCTTTTCTCCATGGAATAAATTATCTTGCTTACACCTTATATTAATTTTATCATACCTTCCTGAAATCTTCTATGTTTCATTTTATGATAAAATGACCTTATTTTTTCAGGGAAAGTAAAAGAACCCATGGATCAGGAAAGAGACCGCCTGAAAAATCTGGAGGACGATGACCGGCGCTATATCTGGCACCCGTTCACCCAGATGCAGGAATATGAGCAAGAGGCCCCAGTGATCATTGAACGGGCCGAAGGGGTCTTCCTCATCGATATCCACGGTAAGCGCTACATCGACGGCGTCTCCTCCATCTGGGTCAATGTGCATGGACACTGTCAGCCCGAGATCGACAGGGCACTCAAGGAACAGATCGGCCGGGTCTCGCATTCCACGCTTCTCGGCATCTCCAATGTCCCGGCCATCCAACTCGCAAAAAAACTCGTGGAGATCACCCCTCCGGGCCTGGAAAAGGTCTTTTATTCTGACAGCGGATCCACGGCTGTGGAGATCGCATTGAAGATCTCTTTTCAGTTCTTTCAGCACCGGATGGGCAAGTCCTGTAAAAAGACCCGCTTTGTCGCCCTGACCAATGCCTATCATGGAGACACCATCGGCTCCGTGAGCGTTGGGGGGATTCCCCTGTTTCACGATCTGTTTCATCCCCTCCTGTTCCCATGTGATTTCGCCCCTTCCCCCTGCTGCTACCGCTGTCCGCTGGAGATGACGTACCCATCGTGCAGCCTGGCCTGCGCCGACGAGCTTGAAAAGACGGTCCGCCGGGTCCATGAAGAGGCCGCAGCTCTGATCATCGAACCCCTGATCCAGGGCGCGGCTGGGATGCTGGTCGCCCCTCCGGGCTATCTCGCCCGCGTCCGGGAGATCTGCACACGATATGATCTGCTGATGATCGTCGACGAGGTGGCCACGGGATTCGGCCGGACCGGAACTCTTTTCGCCTGCGAACAGGAAGGGGTCAGCCCTGACCTTCTCTGTCTGGCCAAAGGGATGACTGGAGGATACCTCCCCCTGGCAGCGACCCTGACCTCTCAGGAGGTTTTTGATGCCTTCCTGGGGCCGTACGAAGACTTTAAAACTTTCTTCCACGGACATACCTATACCGGTAACCCCCTGGCCTGCGCCGCGGCCCTGGCCAGCATCTCCCTGCTGGAGAGAGACGGCGTCCTTCCGGGATTTCAGGAGAAGATCCGGTACCTCTCCGGAGAACTCGACCCTCTCAAGGAGTTTGCGCATGTGGGCGAGGTCAGGCAGAAGGGATTTATGGTCGGGATCGAACTGGTTATGGACCGGGCAACCAGGAAGCCGTATCCACTAAAAGAAAAAATAGGGCACCGGGTCATCCTCGAAGCCAGGAAGAGAGGGATGATCATCCGTCCCCTGGGAAATGTGATCGTGCTGATGCCTCCGCTTTGCATAGAGAAAGACCGGATCCGGGAGATGGTTGAGATCACCGGAGCATCAATCCGTGAAGTGACGGAATAAATCCTTCTACGATCAAAACACAAAGAGAAATGATAATCCCCCTCTCTCCCCCTTTTCCAAAGGGGGATTCTAAATGTTTTCTGTTTCTGTAAGGGATGGGTGTTCCATATGTTACCCCACTTTTCTCAAAGGGGGGCAAGGGGCAATACTGTTCACTTAAGGATAATCGGTCACGAATTTTGTCATTCCCGCAACGATTCTGAGCGGGAATCTGGTTTAAACTGCCTGAAAAACCATATCCCCGATAGAGGCATTCGGGGAAGACTTCATCTTAACTGAACGGTATTGGGGCAAGGGGGGATTTGATTTAAAGATCTCTTCCCTCCTGGAATATCTCCGGCCGGTTTGTAAAGACCCCGTCCACGCCCCATGTTTGAAGCTCCTTGACGCGGGAGATCTGGTCCACAACGTAGGGGTAGACACGGATCCCCCTTCGGTGGAAGCCATGGACCATGTCCGGGGTGACTGACTTCTGAGCGGGGTGAAAAGAGACGGCCCCGAGTTTCACGGCATGGTCCAGAAAATGCCTCCAGGAACCATTTCCGTCGTAAAGGAACCCGATCCGTATCCCCGGCCCGAGATGCCGGACCCTCTCCAGGGCAGGGAGATCAAAACTGGAAATCAGCACCTGATCTTCCATATCCTTTGCGGCAACAGCATCCAGGACCTTATCTTCGATCCCCTGAGTCCGAGGGGTATCCTTCTTGATTTCGAGGTTCAGGAGGATCTCTCCCTTGGCAAGAGAGAGCAGGTCTTCAAGGGTTGGAATCCGGGTCCCAGCAAATGATTCAGAGAACCAGGAACCGAAATCGTAACCACGGAGTTCCACCAGCGTCAGCTCGTCGATGTAGACGGTCGTCCCAGCAATGCGTTCCATGTCTGCATCATGCGAGAGCACAGGGACCTGATCGGCGCTGATACGGATATCAGTTTCGATCATGTCCGCCTTGAGATCCATGGCCATGCGGAAGGCCGGAAGCGTATTCTCAGGGGCCAGGTGCGAGGCCCCCCGGTGGGCGATCACAAGAAAGTCTTTCATCCCCGGCTCCATGCCATGGCGCATTTCACGGCCCTGCGCCATCCGGCGCAAAGGGCCTCCCTCTCGCTCTCGTCCATGGCAGGCAGAAACTGTTCCTTGAGCCGCCAGGTCCCGGAGACCTCATCCATGCTCGTCCAGAAACCGACAGCAAGTCCGGACAGGAAAGCGGCTCCGAGCGCCGTGGTCTCCTGCACCTCAGGCTTTTCCACAGGGATCTGTAAGATATCGGATTGGAACTGCATGAGGAAGCGGTTCCCCACGGCCCCTCCGTCCACACGGAGGCTCCGGATCGGAATGCCGGAGTCCTGCTTCATCACATTGAGAACATCGAGGGTCTGATAAGCGGTGGCCTCGAGGACCGCCCGGGTGATGTGGGCGCGTCCGGTTCCCCGTGTGAGTCCCACGATCGTGCCCCTCGCATACATGTCCCAGTAAGGGGCGCCCAGACCGACGAAGGCCGGCACCACATAGACCCCGCCGGTGTCCGGTATACTGAAGGACTGGGTCTCACTATCCTCAGCATGATCAATTATTTTCAGTTCGTCCCGGAGCCACTGGACCGCCGCACCCGCAATGAAGATGCTCCCTTCAAGGGCATAGGTGACTTCCCCTTGGATGCCCCATGCGATCGAAGTAAGCAGCCCGTTCCCTGAATCTACCGGAGCAGTCCCGGTGTTCATAACCATAAAGCAGCCGGTCCCGTATGTGTTCTTTACCATCCCCTTCTGAAAACAGGCCTGTCCGAAGAGGGCGGCCTGCTGGTCCCCGGCCACGCCTGTGATGGGTATGGACATCCCGCCGAAGAGATCCGCCTGTGTGGAGCCGAAATCACCGCTGGATGGGCGCACCTCCGGCAGGATGGCCTCTGGAATATCAAGCTCATTCAGGATCTCCCGATCCCAGCACATCTCATGGATATTATACAGCATGGTCCTTGATGCATTGGAATAATCAGTGGCGTGCACGGCGCCGCCGGTCAGATGATAAATCAGGAACGAGTCCATGGTCCCGAAGCAAAGGTCTCCGCTCCCGGCCATTTCTCTTGAGCCTTTGACATGGTCCAGTATCCATTTGACCTTGGTCCCTGAAAAATAGGCATCCACGACAAGGCCTGTTTTTTTGCGGATGGTTTCTTCCAACCCCTTCTGCTTCAGCAGTTCGCAATCCGGCGCCGTCCGCCGGCACTGCCAGACAATGGCATGATGGATAGGCTTCCCGGTCTTCCTTTCCCATATGACCGTGGTCTCCCGCTGGTTGGTGATACCTATCCCTGCAATCTCCCGCGGAGAAAGACCCGCCTTCCGGACCGCATCGCGGGCAACCTCAATCTGGGTCTCCCATATTTCCATGGGGTCATGTTCGACCCAGCCCGGACGAGGGTAGATCTGCCTGAACTCCTTCTGAGATGAGGCGAGGACCCTTCCCTTACGGTTGAAAAGAATGGCCCTGCAACTGGTAGTCCCCTGGTCAAGTGAGAGGATGGCCTTCTTCATAAAATCTCCGAAAAAAAATATGCACCCATTCGGCCACCAATGTGCAAAGACACTAAAAGTGAATCGCGGATAAAACGCGTTGAACTGAACCGCTCTACCCTACGGGTCATAGACGAGTCGTAGAATCGAACGGGGCTTTATTATTTCTCTGGACTCCGGTTAAAACATACCGGGGTGACAGAACAAAGATCCAAGGCCCAGCCCCCTGCTTCCCCTATTTGCTTTCCGGCACAAATAATTTCAGGAATTCGCTGTAGCCCTCTTTTCCCAGGTCTTCAAGGGGAATGAACCGGAGGGCCGTGGAATACGCCTTACCCCGGTCCGCAAACTGGCCGTCAGGATCTGTCGGATCGATCTGCCGCCAGAACAGATCGAGGAGTTGAGGGTAGGAAACTTTTCCCGGGGCATAGACGATCTCCACAGCCTCGAGGTGGCCCCCTTCCGCATAATTCTTGTACGTGGGATCCTTGCCGGACCCGCCGGTGTAACCGGACGTGACCGAGATCACCCCGTCCAATGCCTCAAAGGGCTTTTCCATGCACCAGAAACAACCCCCTGCAAAGGTCGCTTTTTCAAGCCTGCTGCTCTCCCGTTCATCCCCGGCCCCGGCTTTCGAAGAAAAAGGCACGGCCATCAATGCCAGAAACGTGATCGCAAAACAAACGAGTGTATATTTCATATTGACTTAACTTTATCCCATAGACGGCTGATCCGCAACCGGGCGGCAAAGTGTTGTAACGTACTCTATTATCTTTATCTTATTTTCAGAAAATATATAATCACTTTACCCCCGGCAAAGCCGGGGGTTTGAAACCGTGTGAACCGCTCAA
>CAKKPE010000148.1 GCA_919901565.1 bacterium | reverse complement strand
AACCCAATGCGGTTCTTCATAAACTATGCTGCATTATATAAGGCGTTATGTATAGAAAGCGTTCACGGCAGAGATCACAGGGGACGAGATATAAATATGAGTATAGACATCCATTCAATTTCTGAGCTTGCAATCAGAGCCGGCCATGCCATTCTTGAGGTCTATGAAAAGGTCTTTGATGTGGAGTACAAGGAAGACAACTCTCCCCTGACCGAGGCGGACCGGGTTTCCCATGAAATCATCCTTCAAGGTCTTCACCAACTTTATCCGGACATTCCGGTTCTGTCTGAAGAAGGAAAAAGTATTTCTTTCAAGGATAGAAAAGGATGGAAACGTTTCTGGCTGGTTGACCCTCTGGACGGGACCAAGGAATTTATCAAACGAAACGGTGAATTCACGGTCAATATCGCTTTGATTGAAATGCACAAACCCATTCTGGGGGTTATCTACATGCCCGTCCAGGACGTCCTCTATTATGCCATGGAGCGTCAAGGCGCCTGGAAGCGTTCCGGCAGCGGCCATCCCGTGCAAATCCACGTGAGAGATATCCCAAACGGAGATGGCCTGATCGTGGTTCAAAGCCGCTCCCATCCTTCGGATGAGCTTCAGCATTATCTGGAAAAGCTGACTATAAAGGAGTCCATCGCCAGAGGAAGTTCCCTCAAATTATGTGCTGTAGCTGAAGGAAGCGCAGACATTTATCCGCGACTGGGACCCACCTGGGAATGGGACACGGCCGCAGGACAGTCTATTGTGGAACAGGCTGGGGGGCATGTGGTGGACAAAAATGGAACGCCGCTGCACTATAATAAAGAGATCATCAAGAATGACCATTTTATAGCCGTATCGAATTTATCGTTGCTGGTGCAGAAAGAGACCGTATGAATAGCCTGATGAAACCCCATGGCGGGGTACTCGTCAACTTAGTCGTCGACAGTGAGAAGGCCGAGGTTCTCAAGACAATGGCCCGGGAATTGCCTGCCGTTACGCTGAACCCTCGCCATTTATGCGATCTTGAGCTTCTCATGAATGGGGGATTTTCTCCGCTCAGAGGATTTATGTCCAGGCCTGAATACGAGTCTGTTGTAGATAAAATGCGCCTCTCCAACGGTCTGCTCTGGGGAGTCCCTATCACTCTGGATGTGCCGGATGACGTTGTGCAGAAGATCCAAATCGGAGGGAGACTGGCACTGCAGGACCCGGAGGGGTTCGTTCTGGCGGTTCTGGATATAGAGGATATCTGGAAGCCGGACAAGAAGCGTGAGGCAGAACTCGTATACGGCACCCAGGCGGCAGACCATCCGGGTGTCTGCTACTTGTACGAACAAGTCCACGGGACCTATGTCGGGGGCACGGTGGAAGGGATACAACTTCCTACCCATTATGATTTTGAGACTCTTCGCCACACTCCTGCAGAGTTGCGGGAGCAGTTCGATAAGTTGGGATGGCGAAAGGTTGTAGCGTTTCATACGAGTAAACCCATGCACCGTATCCATCGCGACATAACCCTGAATGCTGCCAAGGATGCACAAGCCCATATTCTTTTGCATCCGGCCGTGGGGATGACCAAACCCGGAGACCTGCACTATTATGCACGAGTCCACTGTTATGAAGCAATCAGCCGTCATTATCCGCATAACCTGGCCATGCTTTCACTGCTTCCCATGGCGGTGCGGATGGCCGGGCCCCGGGAAGCGATTTTGAATGCCATCATCAGGAAGAACTACGGTTGTTCTCATATTATTGTCGGTCCGGAGCATGCAGCCCCGCCTAATGTGCGGGACAATGGGATGCGGTTCTACCCATCCTATGCTGCACAGGAAATCGTATCAAGATATCAGGCCGAACTGGGCATTGAGATGGCTCCCGTCAAGGAGATGCGATATGTCCCCCAATCCGACCAGTTCCTCCCGCTTGAGCAAATCGAAAGAGAAGGGGAAACAGGTATCAAGTTTACGGACAAGGACCTCAAAGAACATCTTGTGCATAACCACGATATTCCAGGCTGGTTTTCTTATCCTGACGTGATCACTAAACTTCGCAAGGTATACCAACGGCGCAATAAACAGGGTATTACCCTTTTTTTCACCGGCCTGTCAGGGTCAGGCAAGTCCACACTGGCCAAGATCCTCTACGCCAAGTTTATCGAATCGGGCGGCAGACCCGTCACACTGCTTGACGGTGATATTGTGCGAAGAAATCTCTCCAGTGAGCTTGGCTTCTCCAAGGAACATCGTGACCTGAACATCCGCCGCATCGGATTTGTGGCGAGCGAGATCACGAAAAACGGAGGAGTGGCCATCTGTGCACCCATTGCCCCTTATGAATCAACGCGGCGTTACGTCAGGGAACTCATTGAGCAGTACGGAGCCTTTATCGAGATCCACGTGGCGACTCCCCTTGACGTCTGTGAGAAACGGGACCGCAAGGGACTCTATGCCAAGGCGCGCAAAGGCTTGATCCCCGCCTTTACGGGAATCAGTGATCCCTATGAAGCGCCTGAGAATCCGGAGGTGCGCATAGATACCTCGGAGCTCAGTCCAATGGCCGCGGCACAGGAAATTTTTCTCTACCTGCTTCGGGAAGGGTACATTGATACCGGTGACCCATGTCTTTGTGAAGACTGATTGGTAAAATAAGACCGTTAATAACAAAAGGTCTTATGCCCAACGTGAATGTAGGAGATTTATGAAACTTTATCCTGTCATCCTATGCGGTGGATCGGGCAGCCGATTGTGGCCATTGTCACGGGAATATTATCCAAAACCTTTATTGCCTCTCATGGGAGAACAAACCATGCTTCAGGATACGATCTGCCGCCTGGATGGGATTCCTGACTTGGGTGAGCTTGTCTGTGTTTGTAATAAAGAGCACCGGTTTCTGGTTGCGGAGCAGGTTCACGAACTGGGCAAGATGCCCGCACGCATCATACTTGAACCCGCAGGCCGGAATACCGCACCGGCTCTTACGTTGGCCGCATTACATCTGATGGGAAAGGATCCCGAAGCGGTCATGGTTGTTATGCCGGCGGACCATGTGATTCCGGACAAAACAGCTTTTCAGGAAGCTGCCCTGCAGGGTGATGCTTTGGCCAGGCAGGGTTATCTTGTGGCCTTTGGCCTTGTCCCTGACCATGCTGAGACCGGTTACGGATATATCAGGAAGGGCCAGGTCCTGGCTGATGGATCCGCCTGTGCGGTGGCCGAGTTTGTCGAAAAGCCCAATGAGACCACGGCCCGGCGGTATTTTGAGTCAGGTGAATATGTATGGAACAGCGGTATCTTTATCATGAGAGCAGATCGCTGGTTGGATGAGATCAGCCTTCATCGCCCGGATATTGCCACGGCATGCCGTTCTGCTTATAGCGGCTGCCGGAACGACAGTGACTTCCTTCGCGTTGATGATAAGGCATTTCTTGCTTCTCCTGCTGATTCCATCGATTATGCCGTTATGGAGAATACGGACAGGTCGGCAGTCGTGCCGCTGGATACAGTCTGGTCGGACCTTGGGGCCTGGTCCTCCCTTTGGGATATTTCTCCAAAGGATGATACAGGGAATGTGATCCAGGGGGATGTCGTGGTCCATGATTCACGGAACGTTTTACTCATATCCAAGAGTCGTTGTGTTGCCGCTGTGGGTGTCGAGGATTTGATCGTGGTAGAAACTTCGGATGCCGTTCTTGTTGCATCCAGAGAAAAAGCGCAGGACGTAAAAGAAATAGTGAACTGGCTCAAACGGAACAAAAGGGAAGAGTACAAGGTGCACAGAAAGGTATATCGGCCGTGGGGCTCTTACGAAAGTGTGGATGCCGATCAACGGTTCCAGGTGAAACGCCTTTCTGTAAAGCCTGGAGCGTCGCTCTCCTTGCAAATGCACCATCATCGGTCGGAACACTGGATCGTTGTCAAGGGGGCAGCGAAAGTCACCCAGGAGGACAAAATATTCCTGCTATCCGAAAATCAGTCCACTTATATTCCAATGGGAACCAAGCACCGCCTGGCAAATCCGGGGAAGATCACGCTCGAGATTATCGAAGTGCAGTCTGGAACCTATCTCGGGGAAGACGACATAGAACGATTCGAGGATGTATACGATAGATGCTTATAAAAACATGACTCGGTGGATTCACCCCATCAGAAGTTGTGTAATTGAAGGTCATAAAGTCAGATGAGAAGTAATTCAGTAACAGATAAGGCTTCTAACAGGGTAAAGGGGAGGGGCTGCGTTATCTGCGCCCTCCGCTGCGAGGAGGTTTCATGAAGGGTATCATCCTTGCAGGCGGTTCCGGGACGCGTCTCTACCCCATTACCCGGGTCGTAAGCAAGCAGCTTCTGCCAATCTACGACAAGCCCATGATTTATTATCCCCTGTCCGTACTCATGCTAACAGGGATTCGAGACATTCTGATTATTTCCACCCCTGAGGATCTGCCGCGTTTTCAGGAACTGCTTGGAGATGGGAATCAGTGGGGACTCTCCTTCTCCTATGCTGAGCAGCAGCGGCCCGAGGGACTTGCACAGGCATTCATTGTCGGGCGTGATTTCGTAGGCAAAGAGAATGTCTGCATGATCCTGGGGGATAATCTTTTTTACGGCCACGGGCTGCCGGACAAACTGCACACAGCGGTTTCCAGGAAAGACGGAGCAACCGTTTTCGGGTACTGGGTGAAAGACCCGGAGAGATACGGTATTGTATCTTTTGACGAGAATGGCTGTGCGGCTGATATTGAAGAGAAACCCGTAAATCCCAAGTCCAATTATGCCGTCACCGGTCTTTACTTCTATGATAATCGCGTATTGGACATATCCACCGGTCTCAAGCCTTCAGCAAGAGGCGAATTGGAGATTACGGACGTCAACAAGGTCTATCTGAAGATGGGGGCACTTCATGTTGAAAAACTGGGCAGGGGGATCGCCTGGCTGGATACGGGGACTCACGACAGCCTTCTGGAATCATCCAATTTTATTGAGGTCATAGAAAAGAGACAAGGCCTGAAAGTTTCCTGTGTGGAAGAAATAGCCTATCATATGGGTTATATCGACGCCGGCCAATTGGAAAAACTGGCGAAGCCTCTGATGAAGAACGGTTATGGCCAATACCTGATGGGTATATTGAAACAAGGCCGCCTATGATCAAGGTCAGCGCCACGTCACTCAAAGAGGTATTGATCATTGAGCCCCGTCTATTCAGGGATAACCGTGGGGTGTTTCTGGAGACCTACCACCGGGAAAAATATGCAGAGGCCGGAATTGATCGCAGTTTCGTTCAGGACAATCTCTCGTATTCGGTTAAGGGCACGCTCAGGGGAATGCATTACCAGTTAAAACAGCCCCAAGCGAAACTCGTACAGGTTATCGAGGGTTCCATATTCGACGTTGTTGTGGACATACGTCATGGTTCTCCGACCTTCGCTCAATGGGTTGGCGTTGAGCTGACTGATGAAAATTACCGTCAGCTTTACGTTCCCGAGGGATTTGCCCATGGTTTCTGCGTCATGAGTGACACAGCCTATGTGGCCTATAAGTGCACGGATTTTTACTTTCCCGGCGATGAGGGAGGGATTCTTTTCTCTGACCCTGGAATCGGCATTGAATGGCCCGTTGCAGATCCGTTGCTTTCCAACAAGGATAGCCGCTATCCGTGTTTAGCGGACGTTCCGGAGGATCGGCTGCCGAAGTGATCCTGTTCATAAATATGGTTTTCCCCTATAATTTCTACCGGGATGAAGGTGAGGGGGACTCTGAAAAAAAATGTTAACACAATTTGTCATCCCCCGACTCGATCGGGGGACCCAGAGCCTTTTCCGCCATTTTCCTCTCCCGACGGGAAGCGCGGAAATCACAAATAGTTTTTCCCTCGCCCCAGCCGGGGAGAGGGTGGGGGTGAGGGGGCAGTAATGAGAATATCTTTTATGCTCCTCAATAGTGCATTCAAGAGCAATCTTCCGGTCTTATCCATCGAGAACAAAACTTTGGCGTGGACGGATGCCCGACCCGTTGACATTATGCTGAACCTTACGTATAGTACAATTGGCAATATTTGGGATATTTGGAAAACTCTGTTTATGAGCAACATTCAGCCAAGCGAGGAAACAACATGAAAACTATACAAACGAAAATGCCCGAAGAGCTTTATCAAAAGGCGATGGCGCTTGTCAAGGAAGGGTGGTTCAAGGATGAAGAGGATATTTTTTTGGAGGCAATACGCCGATTTCTGGATTCTCACCGGCCCGCTTTAATGGAAAAATTTGTGCTCGATGATGTGGAGTGGGGACTTCATGGCGATGATTGAATCCAGCATCGTATGCGACTCCGGCCCCATAATCCATCTTGATGAACTCAACTGCCTAAGATTGCTCCGTGATTTCAAAGCTGCCTTTCTACCTGATGCGGTTTGGAAAGAAGTCAGTTTTCACCGCTCCTCTGCCTTAGAAAAGTCAGGCGTAGTCTTTGAGAGGTGTGCCGGAAAGATCCCTTCTGACGAGCAGCTTCTAACGATGTGTCGCATTTATTCTCTTGATGCCGGAGAGACAGAGGCTTTGGCTCTCATGGAGAAAAGTCCACAGAGTATATTTCTTACAGATGACGCTTCTGCTCGTCTTGTTGGGCAGCAAATGGGATTCAGAGTTCATGGCACGATAGGGGTTCTTGTAAGGTCTCTCCGAAGAGAACAAATGAAGCCTGAACAGGTTGTAGATCTCCTTTCCCAAATTCCCCTAAAGAGTTCCCTTTACATTAAACGATCCCTATTGAACGAGATCGTACTCAGAATTCGAGAAGAATATCACATTTAATTATGGCTCATTCCCCGGCATTCCCCTCGCCCCAGCCGGGGAGGGTGGGGGTGAGGGGGCTTGTCTCTGCGGTGATATATTTATTAACCGTTTTATCATTATGGTATTTGGGTTTCGGAGAAATTGAGCAATGCTTCGTGAACGAGCACACTTAATCACAAACATTTCCACCACCGTCGACGTTGTTATAGAACTCATCGCTTTCTGGCTGGCCCATGTGATCCGGAATGATTTTCTGATGGGCAGGTCCATGGATTTTATGGACAAGCTTTACGTTATCGAAGAGAAAGCATTCACCAGCGATGACCTTTGGATGCTGGTCATCATCCTCCCGTTCTCCCTCTTTCTCTTCCGGCAATTCGGAGCGTACAAGTCGGCGCGGTTGAGTACTTTCGCCATGGTGATGGGGGGGTATCTCTCCGGCCTTCTTGCCATGATGATCATCCTGGTCCTTATGCACGATATCTTTCAGCAGTTACATATAAGCCGGCTTACCACGGTTATCTTTCTCATGGTGACCGGGGCAATTCTCACTATCAAGGAAAGAACGGCCTTCTTTGTTATGCATCATATTCGGGGAATGGGCTTCAACTTCCGCAATGTCCTGATTATCGGGAGCGGGCCTAGGGCACTGGAGGTGGTGAGTGCCATTGAAGAACACCCCGAATGGGGGTTGCGAGTCACAGGATTCGCGGACCCCGATCCGGCCCGGACCGGAGAAGAGATTCAGGGTCACTTGGTCGTGGGGAATGTGGATGATCTGTCACAGATCCTTGACGAAAACGTAGTGGATGAAGTCATCATAGCTATGCCCCGGAGCTGGTTCCAACTGGTGGAAAAGGTGATCCGGGTCTGTGAGATCTCCGGGATTCGAGCGCACCTCCGCTTTGACCTGTTCAATCCCCGGATTGCCAAGCCTGTTTTTCACGACCTTTTTGGTTTTAAATTATTGTCGTTTGAAACCACCTCCATGCATGAGGTTCAGCTTATTTTCAAGCGCATGTTTGATGCGGTGCTCTCGCTTCTGCTGATTCTATTCTTCTCCCCGATTCTGCTGATCGCGGCCCTGTTGATCAAGTGGACCTCGCCGGGCCCTGTGCTTTTCAATCAGGTGCGGATGGGCCTGAACGGACGGAAATTCAACATGTACAAGTTCCGATCCATGCATCAGGATGCCGAAAATCAACTGGAAGCCCTTAAAGCCAGCAATGAAATGAGCGGACCGGTATTCAAGATGGCCCAAGACCCGAGGATCACACCAGTCGGGAGCATTATCCGGAAGTTCAGCATTGATGAACTTCCCCAGCTTTTCAATGTGCTCAAGGGAGACATGTCCCTGGTCGGCCCGCGGCCGCCCATCTATAAAGAAGTGTTGGAGTATCAGCGCAAGCATCGGCGCCGCCTCTCCATGCGGCCTGGGATGACCTGCATCTGGCAGGTCAGCGGCCGGAATGATATCGGCTTTGAGGAATGGATGGAACTGGATCTGCAATATATAGACAATTGGTCATTTTGGCTGGATATGAAACTTCTGTTCAAGACCATACCTGCCGTATTGGCAGGCAAGGGGGCACACTGAAATTTATACTGTAATCATCCGTTCTAAGTGCATGAAAAAAGTACTTGTAACAGGAATTGCTGGCCAGGTCTGTGCTTATCTCGCAGAGTTTTTATTGAAGAAAGGTTATATTGTCCATGCACATCGTAGATTTATTCATCTGTCTTGCCGTTGGCCTCGTCGGCCAGTAATAAGATTCGACGTCGCGTTATGTTGCAATCGTAAACGTTCCTCTTTGATCAGTTTCACCCGAAATTGTTTTTGGCTCATGGACAACTACCTTACGGAAAAAGTATCATAGGTGTATTATGGGAACCCTTTCTCGTATGCTGCGAGGCTCCAGGCTGATGACAGCTATTATGCACAGTATCGCCTCACCGATGGTAATCGGACTGGCTTATCATGGCACGACTCCGGACAAGAAGAGAGGACTTGAAAATATTTATGGGAAACATATAAATGCTAAGTATTTTGAGGAGCAGCTCCGTTTCATCGTTCGGAACTACCGTATCATAAAACAGTCGGATCTTGTGGATTGCCTTGTCAACCGTAAGCCGCTTCCAAGAAAGGCGGTATTTATCACCTTTGACGACGGCTATGTTGGGAACTACCAGGTTGCCTTTCCACTTCTCAAGAAGTACGGTTTGTCTGCAACATTCTTTGTCCCAACAGCCTATGTCGAGAATGGCTGGCTGGAGTGAACCCCTCCCATTGGACAAAATATGTTAGAGTACCAGACAGGATCTTAGGCCCCGGACAGGGGCGGAAAGGATCTTGTCATGAGAAAACAGAGATCATTCAGTCCAGATTTCAAACGTCAAGTTATTGAAGAACTTCTGAGCGGAGTCAGCACCCCGGCCCAGCTCGCCCGAAGGCACGATATTTCTTCGGGTCTTCTGTATCATTGGAAAAAGCAGTATGCCAGGGGCGGATTCGGCAATGAAGCATCCAAGGAAGCCGCCCTGGAAGAACGCGTTCGCCAGCTGGAGCAGATGCTCGGGAAAGCGTACCTGGAAAACGAGTTTTTAAAAAAAGCATTGCAACGAACCTTCGAACTGTCCAGGAGAAACGGCAGTTCATTGCCGACCACCGAGACCTGCTCCAGAGCATCGAAAGTGGGTGCAAAATCATGAACTTCCCTCGAAGCAGCTATTACCACACGCCAAACGCTCCGGATGCCGACGGAGTATTGGCGGACCGGATAGAACAGATCGCGGGAAAATATGAGAAATACGGCTATCGCCGGATGACCGCCCAACTTCACCGCGAAGGCATCAGCGTCAACCACAAAAAAGTATCCCGGATCATGCGGGAAAAGGGTCTTAAAGCCAAGCAAACACGGCGACATGTCAAAACTACGGATAGCAACCATCCGTACCCGGTATTCCAGAATCTGATCAAAAACCAGCAAGTAACGGCTATCAATCAAATCTGGGTTGCCGACATCACGTATATTCGCATACTGACCGCTTTCGTGTACCTGGCGGTCATCCTGGACCTCTTTTCGCGCAAGGCCATCGGATACGCCATCTCACGGAACATCGACACGGCATTAAGCCTTGAAGCGCTTCGGATGGCCATTCAGGCCAGGAATCCCCTTGCTGGGGTGATCCATCATTCGGACCAAGGGGTGCAATACGCAGCCCATGATTACATCGACGAGCTCAAAGATCACAAGTTTCGGATCAGCATGTCCCGCAAGGGCAACCCGTACGATAATGCAACGGCCGAGAGCTTCATAAAAACTCTCAAGACCGAGGAAGTCTACCTCTGGGAGTATCGCACCTTGGATGACGTTCTAAAACGAATTCCATATTTCATTGATCAGGTGTATAATCAAAAACGGTTGCACTCGTCCTTGGGGTATAGACCCCCAAATGAATTTGAGGCAATTATGCTTGAAACCCAAAACCAGGAAAAACCCTGTCTGGTAACTCTAACCTAAACTGTCCAGTCTCAGGGGTTCACTCCAGGCTGGTCATGCCACTGGATATCATTGACGCAGCTCTAAAAAACACAATAAAAACCAGTGTTGAGGTAACTTTGAACGGCCGTACAGATATCATGAGCATAGATGGTGAAGAACAGAAGTACGAAATAGCAACGTTTCTTCACCGTGTTTACAAAAGAATCCCATTTGAGAAGCAATCTGCTTTTCTCGATGAGGTTGCCAGCAAAACGGGATTCTCTTCTCCAGATGCCATCCCGAGTTTAGGCTCCCATGTTTCTTGTATGACATGGGATCATCTGCGCGAAATGATACATGGCGGAATGGAAATCGGGTCCCACACTCACCGTCATATAATCCTTGCAAAATCGGGGGATGAACACGTTGACTATGAGCTTAGTCAATCCAAGATGCTTCTTGAGAAAAATCTGGGTCAACCCTGTCCATTATTCTGCTACCCTAATGGACATTATCCTGAATCTGGAAACGACTTCACCAATTCAATTGTAAAAAAAGCCGGGTACTCATGCGCAACATTTATGTGCGGAGGAATCAATCATCCATGGACGGATCCGTATTTTATAGCCCGCAGGGCGGTGGGACTTTTTACCACGATGACCGGACTCAGAATTACGCTTACGAGTTTAGGCCCGCGCATGAAAACAATTTTCGGTGAAGACCCTTCACCACACGCGGTCAGTTTGCGCTTGATTAAGGCGCAAAACCGTGAAGATGATTTGCTCTTATAACTGAACTGGTGCGCCTCTATCGGGCAGACCTGTCAAAAGTCATGAAATTCACAATCATGCCGGGTACTGTTTAAGCGGGGATGAGAGCAGCAATGGAAGTAAACCAATGGACACCGTTGATTTATGGGGTAGAAGAATGACCCGGATGATCGACGCTTACAGAAGTGCGGATTAAGGGGAAAGTTAAGATCAATAATAAGATTATCCATTTTATGCTTTTTATTTGTCTGGTTCATAATGTTCTGTCGGCAAGACCCGCTTACGGAGCAACGTACTATATCTCAAATGCCGGCAGCGATCTAAATGATGGCCTAAGGAAAGCAACGCCCTGGCGTACCATATCAAGAATAGATAGGAGTTGGCAGGAGATTTCGACCGGGGACGATATCCTGTTTAAACGTGGCGACACCTTTTCAGATGCTGTTTTGGGAATCCAAAAAGGGGGAACCATAACGGACGGGCTTGTTATCGGCGCCTATGGTGCCGGCCCCAAGCCGGTGTTGGATGGTCAGGGAACATTGCGGGGGGCGATAAGCCTTACCACGCCGAATATCAGCTATGTTTCTATTCAGGATCTTGATATACGGAACACTGGTTTAGGGCAATCAATACTGATCGCGGCAGACAATCTTGCACACATTACCATATCACGTATTGACATAACAGGGAACCCAACGAGGAATGGAATCCTGCTTCTGAAAGTTAATAACTATATCATTGAAGATTGCAGTATTAAAGATGTTGGCAACTGTGGAATATTTATTTCAGGTTCCAGGACCTTTCCCGCTGCTAACGGGATAATCAGGAGAAATCGTGTTGACTGCGGAGGTGCCTCCAATGATGGGATTACCATACACCAGGGGGGAACATCTGAAGGCCGTCCCGATGTGGGGCCGAACCATCAGATATTGAGTAATGAAGCCTTCAATTGCGGCGAGCAGGGGATCGACATTACTTCCGGAGATAATATTCTAATCAGCGGGAACGAAACTTATAATAACGGAGACGGGGGTATACTCGTAAGCCACATGGCCAGCAATGTGCATATTGACGAGCACTACTCCCACGATGACGCCCAGAATATGGGTGCGATCATCGTCGGGGAATCCACAAATGTAACCATGACGAGATCGGTAATTAGGAATGCCAGATATCATGCCGTGGTTCTTCGGAATTGCGGCACTTTCCTGGCCGACAATAATACGATTGTCCATGGTAAAGACAGCAGGGGTTCTATTATTGACATAGAAGGCACCGCTGACAATATCATCTTCCGGAATAACACCATAACGTCCACGGGAAGCAATATCGGGAGGTACGTCAGATATCTTGGTGGGGCGACTCCGGAGAGCACGCACAGCCAATTCAGCAATAACATCTTGTGGCGACCGGATAAGAGCAGCCGGCTGTTTTACGATGATGTATTGGGGGACTACGATTTGTCAACGTTCAAAAAGAGATATCATCAAGGATCGGACAACCTGTTCAAGGACCCGCTGATAAAATGAAGGGTATCTGACCCTCAGGATCTGATAAATGGCTAAAGCATTTCTTTATATTACAATGGTCTCCCTTGTTTTTACTGATTGGCTTGTGTTTAAACTTGGCACCGGCAACAGATATATTACCTGGATACCGGAAATTCTTTCGATGGTCATGATTATATATCTTGTGATAAGTGCAGCAATTACTAAGAAGGTCAATCTGGATGCAAAATATTTTATTATTTTGATTGGTTATATTTTTCATATTTTTATGGGCCTTCTCTTTAACCCTATTTCCTCAGGTACAGTAGTCGCAGGATTAAGACTCTATTTAAAATTCATTCCGTTTTTCCTGCTTCCTGCCTTTTACGACTTCAGTGAGAAGGAAGTGGGAAATTTCGTAAGGTTCATGTTCTTTTTATCACTGATCCAGTGCCCCGTCGCGTTCTATCAACGCTTTGTTTCCGCTGCGAATATAAGAGGTGGTGACCCGGTTGGCGGAACGCTGGGAATGCATACATCCGGCATCCTTACCGTTTTCCTCATATGCGGTGCATCATTTGTGATCGGATACTATCTGAGGAACAGAGTCAATCTCGTATGGCTTGTCATCTTTCTCGGGGTGCTGCTTGCTCCAACCGGCTTGAATGAAACGAAGGTAACTTATTTACTGCTTCCGCCGATCTTTATATTGCCCTTTATCTTTTCTGCAAGAGACCGGTTCAAGATAAAGAAAATTCTGCCGTTGGCGCTTCTGATGGTGTTCTCCTTCATGGCGTGGAAGGCCGGTTATGATTATTTTCAGATTAGAGATCGTGGATGGGGCATAGAGACATTCATGTCACAAAAGGGAAGAATCGAGCAATATTCGTCGTCGCGTTTTCTTCCGATTGTCTCAGCCTATGAATTTGCTTCAAAAGATATGATTCATTTTCTTTTCGGACTCGGTGCAGGCAACGTGACCGGATCATTCAGTGAGAAGATGCAGGGGGAGTATCTAAAAAAGTATGCGAAACTTAACCCGAAGGCGAATGGAGTTTCCAGTACGATCTGGGAGCTTGGCGTTGGGGGGCTGCTTCTGATCTTTGCATTCTTGGGGGTTCTTTTCTATGATTCGATCAAACATGCTTCAAGGTCAAATTATTTTGGGACTTTCTCTGTTTCTATGATTTCGGTCATTGCTGTTTTTGAAGTTTCTTTTCTTTACTTTCACATAATGGATCAAAACATCATGACTTACCCTTTCTTTTTTTTATCCGGGTTTATCGCCAGTGGGAAATATTATAGCACTGCGTGGGAATAGCTTGAATATCTCCAAAAAAAAGCATCAGCGCGGCAAAGTATACTGCTCTATCGAAGTGTGCGGCATAGTTGATTTCCCTTGTCAGCACCATTATTCTCGTGGGAGTACTTTCCGAAGATGACCATGGAATTTATTATTACAGACCAGTAGTTTCCGGTCAAGTTCATGCTTAATCCTTGTAACCTTATGAATTGCAAAACGAAAATACCACTTTTGATATTTTTCGATTTAAAATCAACCAACTCCTGTAAAATTTATGTTCCAAATCGGGATTTCTTTTTTTTCTAAAATGTTCTACAATCCAATAGTCCTGTTATGTAAGGTCATGCGAGTGAGTAGAAGCGGGTATTATTCCTGGCGAGATAAAGGCAAATCATTGAGACAGAGAGAAAATGAGAAACTAATTCCTCTTGTGCTGAAGGCTCATCTGGAATCAAAAGGGACCTATGGTGCTCGTCGCATTGCGGAGGAGATAGAAGCATATGGGAGTTCCTGCGGTCGATTCAGAGCTCGCACCTTGATGGCCTTGGCCGGTGTTTCTGCCAGACAAAGCAAAGCAGAAAGTTTAAAGCGACGACGGATAGCCAGCACAATCTGCCCGTTGCCCCCAATTTGCTTGCACGTCAGTTTGATGTAGAGGAACCCGATCGTGTCTGGGTTTCTGATATCACATATCTTTGGACAACGGAAGGATGGTTATATCTTGCAGTTATTCTGGATCTGTTTCATCGTCAGGTTGTAGGGTGGTCCATGAGTCATCGGATAGACAAAAAACTGGTCATGGATGCGCTGCGTATGGGGATCTGGCACCGTTGTCCAGCCCCTGGTTTGATCCTCCATTCAGATCGGGGGAGCCAATATTGCAGTCATGATTTTCAAAAGCTTCTCGAAACGAACGGCATGATTAGCAGCATGAGCCGGAAAGGTGATTGCTGGGATAACGCAGTGGCGGAAAGTTTTCTTGGCAGCCTGAAAACAGAGCGAATATTTTTCACAAATTACAAGACCAGGGACGAAGCCAGGAGAGACATCGTTGACTACATTGAAATGTTCTATAATAGTAAACGGCGTCATTCTTATCTGGGATATCTGAGTCCCAGGGAGTACGAGGATATGTGGCTTTTAAGAAAGGCCGCTTAAATGGAGTGTCCATTTTTACTTGACCACGTCAAGACAAGATCTGAAGGATGAAACATCAGGGATAAGGAGTTGTTGATGGATATCAAAGGGAAGAAAATTCTTGTGACGGGTTCAGATGGCTTCATCGGCTCTCATTTAAATGAAGAATTGGTTCGGAGAGGAGGGAACGTCAGGGCCTTTGTTCTGTATAATTCATTTAACAGTTGGGGATGGTTAGATCATACATCAACGGATATAAAGAATAGTCTTGATGTTTTTGCTGGAGATATAAGGGATCCCTTTGGTGTGAAAAAGGCGATGGAGGGTTGTGATGTTGTTTTCCATCTTGCCGCTCTGATCGCTATCCCTTATTCCTACCATTCACCTCATGCCTATGTTGACACCAATGTCAAGGGCACACTCAATGTGGTCCAGGCCGCCAGAGAATTAGGTGTAGATAAGGTGATTCATGCTTCCACAAGCGAAGTTTATGGGACTGCCCGGTTTGTTCCGATTACTGAGGATCATCCCTTACAGGGGCAGTCGCCTTACTCTGCTTCCAAGATAGGTGCGGATCAGATTGCCATGTCGTATTATAAATCTTTTAATACTCCTGTGGCTATTATTCGCCCTTTTAATACTTACGGCCCGAGACAGTCGGCAAGAGCAGTAATCCCCACAGTCATCAGCCAGATTGCGAACGGTAAAAAAGAAATTCAACTTGGTTCGTTGCATCCCACCAGAGATTTTAATTACATCGAAGATACTGTTCGAGGATTCATCTCAATAGCTGAGTCGGATGCCACTATTGGAGAAGTGATTAATATCGGCAGCAATTTTGAGATCTCTATTGGAGATACTGTAAACCTGATTGCTCAGATTATGGGAGTGGACATTGAAATCCAAACGGATGAGCAGCGTCTTCGGCCTGATAACAGTGAAGTGGAACGCTTATGGGCGGATAACTCCAAGGCCAAAAGACTCGCTGGATGGCAGCCCGAGTTTAGCGGATTGGAGGGATTCAAGAGAGGATTAGAAAGAACGGTGCAGTGGTTCACTGAAAAAGATAATCTGAAAA
>CAKKPE010000147.1 GCA_919901565.1 bacterium | reverse complement strand
TAAGCAAAGGAAGGAGCCTAATTTGCTCCGGGGTTAAAATTTCTTTATGTGATGGAACAGGAGCAAAGGGGTCTTGCCGTTTTCAATCCTGGTGAAGTCGGGCCAGATGGAATCATTGAACAGGTGAGTCTTCAATCCGTCGATCACATCCTGGATGCCGTAGACCGTAAGACTGTTCTCTTCTTCGCCGATCCGGTTGTCAGCTATGAAAGGGAGGCTCTTGATATGATCCAGGTGAAGATGGCTGATGATCACGTGCTTGATCTTCTGCTGGCGCTCCATGGAGAGGACGGAAGAAGCCGTCCCGGCCTCCAACAGGATGTGGTCATCAAGCAAGAAACCCACGGCATTCGCCTTGGGGGTTTCAGATCCATGGCAACCGAGAACCTCTATTCTCATCAGAACCTCTCCTGGTTATCCATCCGTAATTGCTTCGACCGTTTCGTTTGAACCATTTTAACCACTTGAACCGTTTAAACCGTCTTTTAGCCCATCATGTGAGATCTTTGAATTGGTCCTTCATCTCCAGATAGCGGGTGAACCGTTCCAGCCCTTCCATATTCAGGATGGTGATGCGCCCATCGGACAGGTGGATCATATTTGCGGTCGAGAGCTTCTTCAGCATCTCATCAAACAGTTCCACGGAAATACCGGCGCCTTCGGCCAGATCTTCCCGTAAGTACGCAAAGCTGAACTCCCCCGCAGCCGGAGCGCCTTTCTCCATGGCCCACCTCCTCAGGAAGTTAACCATCCGGCTCAGGTTGTCTTTGAGCAGGAGATTTTCGATCTGGTTATCGGCCTGTTGGAGACGTGCGGCCAGTTTCTTGATTATCCGTATGGCGATTTCTGAATTGTTCCGGATCATGGTCTCAAAAGTCCTTCGGTCAATAATCAGGAGTTTGGAGTCTTCGACAATCGTTGCCGTGGCCGAACGGGGCCGGTTGTTCAGGATCGCCATCTCCCCGAAGAACTCCCCCTTGCCCAGGATGACCAGGGTTTTTTCCACGTTCCGGACCCGTTTGCTGATTCGAATCTTTCCCGATTGAATGATATACATCTGCTGACCGTTGTCCCCTTCATAAAACAGGACATTTCCCCTGGGGATGATCTCTCCATATTTTTCAAAGAGGTCACTGGTATCTGTTCCCCCTGGTTCTGCATGGGACACAACATCTTTTTCCTGATTCATGATCTCTCCCACCTCCTCATCCTTGTCGTTTTGCCGCCTTGCGGAATTCCAGAAGAAAATCACCTGCCTGGGCAGGGCATCCGGGATCATTCAAGCGCTCTTCCATGAATCCCACGAGAGCGCTCCCCACGATCACCCCATCGGCAAAACCGCTCACTGCTCTGACATGTTCCGGCTTGGATATCCCGAACCCCACACAGACCGGCTGCGAGGTGACCTCACGGATCTTCGCTATGGAAGGACCGATGTCATCTGAAAGCCGGCTTCGTGCTCCGGTGACTCCGGTCAGCGATACATAATAAAGAAAACCGCGGCTGACCGAAGCGACCCGTTCAATTCTTTCCCGCGTACTCGTAGGCGCCAGGAGGAATACCGTATCGAGGTCCACCCTGCGGGCCTCACGGATCAGGTCTTCGGCCTCCTCCGGCGGAAGGTCCGGGACGATCAGCCCGTCCGCACCGGCGTCTTTGGCATCCCTTGCAAAACGTTCCAGTCCGTAACGGAAAATCGGGTTGTAATACCCCATGAGCACAACCGGCATGGAGATATGACTTCTCTGTTCTTTTAAAAATAGCAGGATCTTCGAGAGTGAAACCCCTCCGGCCAGTGCCCGCTGGGAAGAACGCTGGATGGTAGGGCCGTCCGCCAGAGGGTCGGAAAAGGGGATGCCCAATTCAATGATATCGGCCCCGGCCCTCTCCATCTCCCGGATGATTTTCCCGGTCACATCCAGACTGGGGTCCCCGGCCGTAATAAACGGCATCAGGGCAACCCTGCCCTCCGCTTTCAATTTTTTAAAGACCTCATCGATCCTGCTCAAATCAAAACCCCTTCAATATATAAATCGTTCAAACCGTTCAAGCCGTTCAAACCGTTCAAGCCGTTCAAACCGTTCAAGCCGTTTAAACCGTTCAAGCCGTTCAAGCCGTTTAAACGGTTTAAACAATTTGAACTGTTTGAACGGTTATTTTCTTTTTTCCAGTATCCTGGCCACATGGTTCACATCCTTGTCCCCACGGCCTGAGAGGTTCAGGACCACGATCTGTTCCTTCCCGGTCCCGGGGATCATTTTTTTAAGATAGGCAATGGCATGGGCGCTCTCCAGTGCGGGGATGATCCCCTCGGTCTCAGAGAGAAGCTTCAGTCCTTCCAGGGCCTCATCATCGGTTACAGAAACATACGTGGCCCGTCCTGAAACGTGGTAATAGGCATGCTCCGGCCCGACCCCGGGATAATCAAGCCCCGCTGAAATGGAATGCGCCGGAGTGACTTGCCCGTCCTGGTCCTGAAGCAGAAAGCTCATGCTGCCGTGCAGGACGCCCCTCTCTCCGGCCGAAATGGTTGCCGCATGTTTTCCCGTTTCAATACCGAGGCCCGCTGCCTCAACCCCGATGAAGCGTACGGACGCCTCATCTGCAAAGGGATGAAAGAGACCGATGGCATTGCTCCCTCCTCCCACACACGCCACGAGGTAATCAGGGAGTTTCCCTTCTTTTTCGAGGATCTGCTCCCGGGTCTCCCTGCCGATCACGGACTGAAAATCCCGGACCATCATGGGATACGGGTGTGGGCCTACCACGGAACCGATGATGTAATGGGTATCCTTCACATGGGTGACCCAGTTACGGATGGCCTCATTAGTGGCATCCTTCAAAGTCCTGGTCCCTGAAAGCACCGGCGTGACCTTGGCCCCCAGAAGATTCATCCGGAAGACATTGAGCGCCTGCCGTTCTATGTCTTCCTCTCCCATAAAGATCTCGCATTCAAAGCCGAACAGGGCCGCTGCCGTGGCCGTGGCCACACCGTGCTGTCCCGCACCGGTTTCAGCGATAACCCGTTTCTTGCCCATACGCCGGGCCAGGAGGATCTGACCGAGGGTATTGTTGATCTTGTGCGCGCCGGTATGATTCAAATCCTCCCTCTTCAGATAGATCCTGGCCCCTCCGAGATGTTCGGTGAGGCGCTGGGCCAGACCGAGCGGTGTCGGCCTCCCTACGTATTCCCTGAGGTAGGTCCCCAGTTCTTCAGAGAAAGAGGGGTCCTGCCGGGCCAGATCATATTCCCGTTCCAGTTCCTCCAGGGCCGGCATCAGGGTCTCCGGCACAAACTTGCCGCCGAACTCATTAAAATGTCCGCGGTGATCAGGCAGATTCATCATTTTCATTTCTTCCTGTAGAGATCAGCAGCCCTGTTCGTGATTTACGAACAGGGCTCTTCAATATCGGCATCAGCCTTTCGGACCGAGTCGACAAAACTCCGCATCTTTTCCATGTCTTTTCTTCCCGGAGCGATCTCCACCCCGGAGCTGACGTCCACCCCGTAGGGCCGGACCTCGGAAATGGCCCTGGCCACATTGTCAGGGGTGAGTCCGCCGGCCAGCAGCACCGGTCTGAGCCGGATGATCTCGCGGGCGACCGACCAGTCAAAGGTACTCCCCGTCCCTCCGTAGGCATCCTCTGAATAGCTGTCCAAAAGATAGCCGCTGACCTGATCCTTGTATTTCCTCACCTCTTCCAGGGAAGAGGCGTCCTTGACCCGAAAGGCCTTGATCACACGGTTGTGGTACCATTCGCAATATTCAGGCGATTCAAAACCATGGAACTGGAGAAGGTCCAGACGACAGAACCTTGCCGTCTCACGGACCCTGTCAATCTGCTCATCGACAAAGACACCCACCACCGTCACCAGCGGAGGGAGGTTCCGGATGATCTCCGAGGCAATATCAGGTTCGATATATCTCGGGCTCTTCTTGTAAAAAACAAACCCGAGGGCATCCGCGCCTGCCTCCAGAGCGGACAGGGCATCATTCAGATTCGTCATCCCGCAGATCTTGATCCGGGTCCTCATAATCTTTTTCTGTATCCGAGGAGTTCTCGGAGTTTCTCTCCAGGGTGCACAGAACGCACGAGGACCTCACCGACCAGGACCGCATCCACGCCTGCAAGTTCCAGTTTTTCGAGGTCCCGGGGTGATTCAATCCCGCTCTCGCTAACCACAATCATCCCTTCCGGGATCTTTCCCGCAAGGTTCATGGTATTTTGCACATCGGTCACAAAGGTCTTGAGATCCCGGTTGTTGATCCCGATCACCCCTGCAGGCATGGCAAGCGCCCGGTCCAACTCTTCTCCAGTGTGGACCTCCACCAGGGCCGTCATCCCCAGTTTCCGTCCCAGGAGGATCAAATCCTGCATGAGCCCGTCAGTGAGCAGGAATACGATCAGGAGGAATGCATCCGCCCCCAGGGCCCGTGCCTCCACGACCTGATACGGGTCCAGAATAAAATCCTTCCTAAGCAGAGGGAGTCCGACCTCCCGTCTGATCGCCTGTAAATAATCAGGATGCCCTAAAAAGAAATCCTCTTCGGTCAGCACAGAGACGGCCGAGGCGCCGCATTGCTCATATTCCCGGGCGATCTCCACGGGATCGAAATCCTGACGAAGAATCCCTTTGGATGGAGAGGCCTTCTTGACCTCGGCAATGACCCGGACCCTTTCATCACCCTGCCGGCGGATCCGGCCTGCAAAATCACGCACAGGCCCGGCCTCGCGTGCCCGTGCCTCCATATCCTGCATGGAGACGCGGCTCTTCCTCTCACCGAGCCTGCTTTTTACCTGCCTCACTATATCATCTAAAGTCAAGGCTTACAAACCTTTTTTATGTATAGGATCCGTCCATCGTGGAACCATCATGCGCCTTCCGATGATACCCTCTTCAATTCCTCCAGTTTGTTCATGGCCCTTCCCGAATCAATGGAATCCGCGGCCATGGCCAGCGCCTCTTTCAGTGATTCGGCCTTTCCTGCCACATGGATCGCGGCAGCCGCGTTCAGGAGGATGACGTCCCTCTTCGGTCCTTTTTCTCCGTTCAGGATCGACCGGGTGATCCTGGCATTGGCTTCAGCATCCGCCCCCTTGAGGTCTTCGGGCCTGCAGTATTGAAAACCCCACTCAGCCGGGTCCAGATCAAAAGTCCGGACCCGGTTGTTCCTGAGTTCGGAAACCCTGGTCGGCCCGGTAAGCGTGATCTCGTCCAGCCCGTCGGATCCATGCACCACATAGGCCCTCCGGCTCCCCAATTCGCGAAGGACATGGCATAGGGTCTCGGTAAGTCCCGCATCATAGACCCCGATCACCTGGTTCGGGGCCCCGGCCGGATTGGTCAGCGGGCCCAGGATATTGAAGACCGTACGGATACCGATCTCCTGCCTCGGACCGATGGCGTGCTTCATGGCCCCGTGCAGCAGCGGGGCGAAGAGGAAACCGATGCCCACTTCACGGAGACAGCGTTCCACGACCGGGATTCCGGCCTGGATATTCACCCCGAGGGCCGCAAAGAGATCCGCGCTCCCGCTCTGGCTGGAAACAGACCGGTTCCCGTGTTTGGCAACTGTGATCCCGGCCCCGGCCACCACAAAAGCAGCCGTGGTGGAGATGTTGAACGTCCGGGCGCCGTCACCTCCGGTGCCGCAGGTATCCACCAGGTTCTCGGCCTGGACATGGACCCTGACCAACCGGTCCCTCATGACCTGGGCACAGGCGGTGATCTCCTCCACGGTCTCTCCCTTGACCCGGAGTGCCGTGATGAAGGAGGCGATCTGTGCCGGCGTGGCCCGGCCGCCCATGATGTCATCCATGGCCCCGTAGCACTCCTCCCGACTCAGGTTAGTGCCAACCACAAGTTTTTTTATGGCATTGACGATCATAAACCTACTCCACTTTCTCAACCTAACCATTTACTGCAAATTGCAGGCCATCAATATGATTCACCAGTTGAGATAAAATATCAAAAATCAAAGATCAAAAATACAGATCAAAATATAAATATATTCGTTTTTAATTTGTCATTTTGATTCTTGATTTTTTATATTTGACTCCTATCTGTTTTTGCAAAAAAGTTAACAAGAGCCTACTATTTTAATTCAAGGAAATTCTTCAACAGATCATGCCCCACCGTGGTCAGGATCGACTCCGGATGAAACTGGACACCCTCCATGGCATATTCCCTGTGGCGGATACCCATGATCTCCCCGTCTTCTGACTCGGCTGTAATTTCAAAGTCTTTTGACAGGGTGTCCCGCTTAATAACAAGAGAATGGTAGCGCGTAGCCACAAAGGGATTGGGGAGATTGGCGAAGATGGCCTTGCCGTCATGCCGGATCTCTGATGTCTTGCCGTGCATAAGACGTTTGGCCCCGATGATCTCCGCGCCGAAGGCCGCGCCCATGGACTGATGCCCGAGACATACACCGAGGATCGGGAGCCGCCCGGCAAAATACCGGATGGTTTCTACCGAGATCCCCGCTTCCTTGGGTGTGCACGGGCCCGGAGAAATCACGATCCGGTCAGGCTTGATCTGTTCGATCTCGTCGATGGTGATCTTGTCATTCCGGTAGACCACCAGATCCTCCCCGAGTTCCCCGAGATACTGCACGAGGTTGTAGGTAAAGGAGTCATAATTATCAATCATAAGCAGCATGGCAATCCCTCTTCGGCTGTGTGTTCGAATCTTACGTCCCAGGCATGCCGCATATAGGAGCTCAGCATATAGTAGATATCAGCATATAGTAGATAGTAGATAGTATACAGGGAAAAACCTAAAAGCACCATTAACGGGGACATGCCTACTATCTACTCACACAATCCCCTGCCTGGCGATCTCCATGGCCTTGAGCATTCCCTTGGCCTTGTTGATGGTCTCTTCATATTCGCGTTCAGGGTCCGAGTCGGCCACGATTCCTGCCCCCGCCTGGAGAAAGAGATCCTGCCCGAGGATGATCATGGTACGGATCGTGATGCAGGTGTCCATGTTCCCGGAGAAACCGATGTACCCCACTGCGCCGGCATAAGGGCCGCGTCTGACCGGTTCCAGCTCCTCGATGATCTCCATGGCCCGGATCTTCGGCGCTCCGGACACGGTCCCGGCAGGAAAACAGGCCCGGAGCACATCATAGGCATCCTTGCCCGCTTCCAGTTCACCGATCACGTCCGAGACGATGTGCATGACATGGGAGTATTTTTCAATGACCATTAGTTCCGGGACCTTCACGGTGCCGGTCTTCGCCACGCGTCCCACATCGTTTCTCCCAAGGTCCACCAGCATGATATGCTCCGCCCTCTCTTTAGGATCGGAGAGAAGCTCGGCCTCAAGCGCCTGGTCTTCCTCCTCGTCACGCCCTCGAGGCCGCGTGCCCGCAATCGGCCGGACCTCCACCTGGCCCCCTTCCACGCGGACCAGAACCTCGGGGGAGGAACCCACGATCCGGACCTCCCCCATGCGGAGAAAATACATATACGGAGAGGGATTCACGGTCCTGAGGACCCGGTAGATGTCAAAGGGATCATTCGTGAGCCGGGCCCGGAACCTCTGGGAGAGAACCACCTGGATCACGTCCCCGGCCACGATGTACTCCTTGGCTCGCTTTACCGCCTCACAAAACCGCTCTTTTGTAAAACTGGATTCCGGGATCTTAAGATCCACGGCCCTGGGGAGGGAGAGGTTCACGATCTCACAGGGGACATTCAGCCGCTCAATCAGTCTGTCGATCCGTTCTTCGGCCTGATGATATGCCGTTTCATGGTCATCCCCTTCATTGAGAAAGACATTGGAGACGATCAGGATCTTCTTTTCCATGTTGTCAAAGATCAGAAGGTCGGTCATGACCATCAGGACCATATCCGGGAATCCGGAGTCCTCCTTGGGCGCCTCGGGTATGCGCTCAAAAAACCGGACCATGTCGTATCCGATATACCCCACCGCTCCGCCCAGAAAACGGGGAAGTTCGGGATCGTCCACAGGTTTGAACCGTGACATATAATCCCGGACAAAATCCATGGGATCCTCGCCTCTGCGTATCTCCACCACCACCCCGTCACGGGTCACGCGGACCTCGCTCTCCTTGGACTCGAGGATGATGCCGGGTTCGCTTCCGAGGAAACTGTAGCGGCCCCACTTTTCCCCTCCCTCCACGCTTTCCAGCAAAAAAGAGTACCTTCCCTGGTCAATCTTCCGGAAGGCCGAGACCGGGGTCTCCATGTCCGCCAGGATCTCTTTGTAGACCGGAATCAGGTTCCCCTGTTTTGACTTCCGGATGAATTCCTTTAATGACGGATAGAGCATGAAAATCCCCACGGGTTCAAAAGAATGGCCATTTGTAACATATCTGGTATAAAGCTGTCAAGGAGATTGAATCTGTAACTCTTGTTAAAACAAGGGAAAATACATTTTTTAGGCAGGGACAAAAAAGAACCCACAATTGTTGTCCTGCAACTGTGGGTCCTTAGAAACTGAAGTTCGATCAGACAGCGTGTAAACCCTGAATATGGTTTATTGATTTAAATTTATTCTGCCTGTCGATACTTGTTTGTATTTTAACTATACCCAAGACCATGGATTCTGTCAAGGAGGCATGGCAATTTGTCCGGAGTCCATTTTCCCGCTACCTGATCTTTACATTTAGCGCCCCAAATAACGGTTCTAATGCCTTGAATTGCCCCCCATTCCCACACCATAATCTTTTCATTGCAAACAGTTGCTGTGGTCCCCGAATGGATGCGGCTGCTCAGATAGAGTGCGACAGCGGTTCATTCAGATCTTCTTCTCTTTAACGGTGATTTCTTCCGGCTTTATCCAGACGATCTTCCCGTCACGCCACTCAACGATGGGATTGCCTGCCTTTTTGTGCTCCAAAAGCGCTCGCTGAACAGCTTAATAACAGACATCATGACTACCTATCTCTATAAAATACACTCCTTCATCATGAAGTATTTTAAAAACGATCCTATCTGAATAACTGATGGAAAACGCATAATAGTCTTTAAGTTCGCCCTTCAATTTATGAGTCTTCAATCTTTTATCAAAAACATTTTCACGAAAAAACTCAAGCCTCTTCTTAAACCGCTGTCTTTCAGTATCCGATAGTTGATTCTTGTATTTTTTGAGTTTCTTTTCGAATGCCGAGTCATAAGAAATGTATTTAGGCTTCATACGATATTAGACACCGTCTATAAATTCTTTAACCGAGACTCTTTTAACCCTGCCGGCCCTCAGATTTTTTTCCGCCTCATCAATACGGAGCAAGAAATTCTGACGTTTTACTGTTCTAAACAATTCTTTTAAGATTCTGTATTCTTCTTTTGGGAGTGTTACAGTCTCTCCCTCTATAACAGTTTTACCCACTTTTTATTCCTCCCTTGTTTATCATGTACCGATGCCAGATTTTATACTATACATTTATGAGTGTCAATTTAAATGATCCCAATGGGTCTGCGACAAAAATGTAGGTAGAACTTGACTTAGAGCAGTAAATGCCCTAT
>CAKKPE010000146.1 GCA_919901565.1 bacterium | reverse complement strand
CGTCCGATCCCATGCCCCACAAAGGCCCTGACCACGGAATAGGAATGGCTCTCCACAAACTGCTGAATGGCGCTGGAGATATCAAAGAGCCGGTTTTCAACCGTGGCCTTCTGAATCCCTCTGTACAGCGACTCCTCAGTTACACGGATCAGCCTTTCCGCATCCTTTGAAATCAAGCCTATGGGATAGGTCCGTGCCGCATCTCCGTAGTAGCCGTCCAGAACCACCCCGACATCAACACTGATCAGATCCCCTTCCTTCAATACCTGCTTTGAGGGGATCCCATGGACCACGGTCTCGTTGACCGACGTGCAAAGGGTCGCCGGATACCCCTTGTATCCCTTGAACGCCGGCTTGGCCCCGTTCTTCCCGATAAATTCTTCGGCAATGCGGTCCAGTTCCAGGGTACTTATCCCCGGCTTTATCCATTCCTTCAACATCTCCAGAAGATGGGCCACGATCTGGTTGGCATCGTACAGCTTCTCCATCTCATCGGGATGTTTGAGAATGATCATCCCTGCTTCTCAACCACCGCACAGATCCGCCCAAAGATGTCCTGTATCCCTCCGGTACCCTGTATCTCTACCAGGGCGCCGTCTTTCCTGTAGTACTGGGTCAAGGGTTCGGTCTGCTTATTGTATACGGTAAGGCGGTTCTTGATGGTATCTTCCTTGTCATCGTCGCGCTGGAACAGAGGCCCGCTGCACTGGTCACAGACTCCATCCTTGGCGGGTTTTTTGTACAGGAGATGGAAGCCGGCGCCGCATTCCTTGCACGTTCTCCGGCCGGTCAACCTCTTGATCAGATCTTCGTTAGGGACTACAATCGACAGGACAAAGTCAATGGACTGCCCCATCGCCTTCAGGGCCTTCTTGAGTTCATCGGCCTGAGGCACGGTCCTGGGAAACCCGTCGAGGATGTACCCCTTGGCGCAATCACTGTCATGCAGCCTCTCACGGATAATTCCCACCACAATGCTGTCCGGGACCAAGGCCCCCTTGTCCATGTAGGACTTGGCCTCTTGGCCCAGTGAGGTCTTGTTTTTTACCGCCTCACGCAGGATATCACCGGTTGATATCTGTGGGATGCCGTATTTTTCAACGAGTTTTTTGGCCTGCGTTCCCTTGCCCGCCCCGGGGGGGCCCAGAAGTATCATTCGCATGAATATTCTCCTTTTCGTGTCAGTGCCAATGACTCACACTGCTCACTCACACTCTCATTTCTTTTCTTCAACGTCCAGCCCGGCCATGAATCCGGCCCTTTTTCAGAAAGCCGTCATATTGGCGCTGCAGGAGATGGGATTCGATCTGGCGCAAGGTATCGAGCGCCACACCCACAACGATCAGCAGGGATGTCCCCCCGAAATAGAAGGGGATGTTCAGTTCCTTAATCAGGAACATCGGAAGCACACAGACCGCCGAAAGGTAAATAGCACCCACAAAGGTGACCCGGCTCAGAACCTTGTCCAGATAGTCCGATGTGTTCTTCCCCGGACGGAGCCCCGGGATAAACCCGCCCTGCTTCTTCATGTTGTCCGCCACATCCACGGGGTTGAACATCACCGCCGTATAAAAAAATGTGAAAAATACAATAAACCCCACATAGAGGGTCATATAAACCAGACTGCCCGGACTCAGGCTCGCGGCCACCACCTCCATCCACGGATGCTTGATGACCTGGGCGATGGTCGCCGGGAACAGGATGATCGAAGAGGCGAAGATCGGCGGGATCACGCCCGCGGTATTGATCTTCAGCGGGATATGGGTATTTGCCCCGCCATAGGCCTTCCGCCCGACCACCCTCCTTGCATACTGCACCGGCACCTTGCGGTGCCCCTGTTCCATGAAAATAATGGCCCCGGTTACCAGAATCACAACCGCCAGAATCACCAGGACCACATAGGGCTGCATGATCCCTCCCCGTACCAGGGTCGCCGTCTGCGCCGTGGCAGCGGGCATGGCCGCCACAATCCCTGCAAAGATGATCAGGGAAATCCCGTTCCCGATCCCCTTCTCCGTGATCTGTTCCCCGAGCCACATGATAAACGCCGTCCCTGCCACCAGGGTGATCACGGTAAAGACAAGGTATGCGGGGCCCGGGTTAATGACAATGGGCGCCCCTCCCGGGCTCGTGGTACCCTGGAGCCCGACCGCAATCCCGGCCCCCTGGACGATACTGAGAACAATCGTTCCGTACCGGGTATACTGCGTAATCTTCTTGCGTCCCGCCGCCCCTTCCTTGGCCAGCTGTTCCAGGCTCGGTACCACCGATGTCAGGAGCTGCAGGATAATCGAGGCACTGATGTAAGGCATGATCCCCAGGGCAAAGACCGTCATACGGCTCAGCGCCCCTCCGGAGAACATGCTCACGAATCCGAGAATCCCCCCCTCCTGGGACTGGAAGAACTCGGAGAGGGCCTTTGGATCTATTCCCGGAATCGGGACATGGCACCCTATTCTGTAAATCGCCAGAAACCCGAGTGTAAAAAGGATCCTTCTCTTTAATTCAGGAACCTTGAAAATATTTTGCAGGGTCTCTAACAACCGGTTCTCCGATATAACAAATTGTTCAAGCCGTTCAAACTGTTTAAACCGTTCAAGCCATTTAAACCGTTCAAGCCGTTCAAGCTGTTTAAACCGTTCAAGCTGTTTAAACCGTTCAAGCTGTTTAAACCGTTCAAACCGTTTAAACGATTTGAACCCTTTGAACGATTTATTTTATAATCTCGGCAGTCCCGCCGGCTGCAAGGATCTTCTCAGCCGCCTTCCTGCTGAATTTGTGCGCCTTCACATGCACGGGACGATGGATCTCTCCGGTGGCGAGGATCTTCAGCCCGGCGCCCAGGCTCTTGATCACCCCTTTGCTGTGCAGGATTTCAGGATCCACCTGGTCCATTCCCTGAAGGAGGTCCAGCCGGGAGAGGTTCAGGATGGCATACTCCTTGCGGAATATATTGGTGAAACCCCGCTTGGGGAGCCTCCTCTGCAAGGGCATCTGCCCTCCCTCGAAACCCGCCTTTGTCCCGCCGCCGGAACGGGCGTTCTGCCCCTTATGTCCCCGGGTCGAGGTCCCGCCATGCCCGGATGCATTCCCTCTGCCGATCCGTTTTCGCTTCTTTGTAGACCCTTTTGGAGGCCTTAAATCCTGTAACTTCATCTTCCATCCTTAGTAAAACGTTCAAACCGTTCAATCCGTTCAAATCGTTTAAACGGTTTCATCCATGACATTTTCCACATCCACAAGGTGGGGTATCTTGTTGACCATCCCCCATATTTCCGGTGTGTCCTTGAGAATCACCCACTGCCGTGTCCTTCTCAGGCCAAGGCCGCAAATAATATCTTTGTGTTTCTTGGGTTTCCCGATCGGGCTTCTTCTCAGTGTAATCTTCAACTGTCCCATAATCAACCTTCCGTATCCATGAACCGGTCCACGTTACGCGCTCAATTCGTCCACGGTCTTGCCCCTGAGCTTTGCGATATGTTCTATACTTCTGAGCTGCATCAGTCCATCCATGACCGCACGGACGGCATTGTAAGGATTACTGGAACCCACACATTTGGTCAGAATATCATGCACGCCCGCCACTTCCAAAACGGCCCGCACACCCCCGCCTGCGATCAGACCCGTCCCTTCGGACGCCGGCTTCATAACGACCTTCCCGGCGCCGTAATATCCGGTCACCTGATGGGGAATCGTATTCGAGGATAGGGAGACCGTCACCATTTTTTTCTTGGCCTCCTCGATCCCTTTGCGGATGGCCTCCGGGACCTCATTGGCCTTGCCTTTGCCGAATCCCACCCGGCCCTTCCCGTCTCCCACGACCACAAGGGCGCTGAAACTGAAGCGCCTTCCGCCTTTGACGACTTTGGCCACACGGTTGATGTGAACAATCTTGTCGATCAGTTCACCGGATTGATCATTCTTTTTATCAAACTTTCTATCCAAAGAGTTCTCCTTCCTGTATCCTTCAGGACTGTAAATCCTTAGAACTTGAGACCGGCTTCCTTGGCCGCTTCGGCGAGGATCTTGACTCGGCCATGAAATTTATACCCGCCGCGATCAAAGACCACTTCCTTGATCCCTTTTTCCTGGGCACGCCTTGCAATCTCCTGCCCAACCCACTTCGCGGCCTTCTTTTTATTCCCCCCGGTCTTCTTGTCCCGGAATTCCCGGTCCAGGGTGGATGCGCTTGCGATGGTGGCAGACTGGATATCATCGATCACCTGCACGTAGATATGCCGGGCACTCCTGAAAACGGACATCCTCGGACTTTTCTGAGTGCCGGATACCTTTTTCCGAACCCTCTTGTGCCTTGCGATTCGGGTTAACCTCTTGGTATTTTTTTCCACGGATCTTCTTCCCCTCTTCAAACAGGCCTACTTGGTGGTCTTGCCCGCCTTCCGGATGATTTTTTCCTCTTTATACTTGATTCCCTTGCCCTTATAGGGTTCCGGCGGTCGAAGGGCACGGATATTCGCCGCCGTCTGCCCCACGTCTTCCTTGTTGACGCCGGAGATGGTGATGATATTCTTCTCCACAGCAGCGTCCACCCCTTGCTTAAGCGGGAACAGAATGGGATGGGAGTAACCGAGATTGAACTCCAGTGCCCGTCCCTTCACCTGCGACTTGTATCCCACGCCGTTGATCTCCAGGACCCTGGAGAAACCGGTCGTAACGCCATGGACCATATTGGCGATCAGATTGCGGGTCAGGCCATGAAAGGAGCGGTGTTCTCTGGAATCCGACGAGCGGTGCACCAGGATCTCTCCTTCCTGAATCTTGACCGAGATATCAGGGGGAATCTTTCTTGAAAGGACCCCTTTCGGGCCCTTGATCTCCAAGGTCGAATCCTTGAGTGTTGCCTGAACACCCTTGGACAGAATCACCGGCATTTTCCCTACTCTGGACATTTGTTTTTCCCTTAACCGTTAAATCGGAAATCCGTCTTGACCCCGTTAGAAGTCTACCCCGCTTCTAACGGGGTTGATCTCCGGCCGTTACACCTCTTTGAAGACAGGTCCCGCGTCACGGAATACGCCGTGATCGGGCCGTGCTACCAGACGGAGCATAACACCTCTCCACCCACATGTTCTTTTCTGCACTGCCTGTCCGTGATCACGCCCCTGGGTGTCGAGAGGATCGCTACGCCCAGGCCGTTCTTGATTTTCGGCACATCATTCACCTTCACATAGACCCGCATCCCCGGCTTGCTGACCCTGTCAATTCCGTGGATGACACTCTCATTCCCTTCCATCTTCTTGAAGCTGATTCGTATCGCTCCCTGGGGGCTGTCCTTCAACACCTTGAAGTTTTTGATAAATCCCTCTTCCTTCAGGATCTTCGCGATCTCGATCTTGATCTCCGAAGAAGGGATGTCTGTCTCTTCTTTTTGTGCCTTGACGGCATTCCGAATACGTGTGAGCATATCGGCTATGGGATCGGTCATGGACATGCATGGACTCCTGTAATCATAATTACGGAAAAAAACCTACCAGCTTGCTTTCGTCACCCCGGGGACATCACCTCTCAGTGCCAGTTGGCGGAAACAGATTCTGCAGATCTCAAACCTGTTTATATACCCTCTGGGCCTGCCGCATATCCTGCAACGGTTGTATTCCCTGACTTTAAATTTCTGTTTCCTCTTCTGCTTGTTTATTAATGACGTCTTGGCCAATCGTATTCCTCCATTTTCCCGTAAAACGGTCGTCCAGATAACCCAAAAATCCCCGGCTAATTCTTGAAGGGCATGCGGAACCCTGACAAAAGGGCCTTGGCCTCCTCGTCGGTCTTCGCCGATGTGACAATCACGATGTCCATCCCATGCACCTTCTCGACGTTGTCGTATTTAATCTCGGGGTAAATAGTCTGCTCCAGAAGCCCCAGAGAATAATTCCCGCGCCCGTCGAAAGACTTTCCGGACACGCCGCGGAAGTCCCGGATGCGGGGAAGCGCCGTATTGATCAAACGGTCCAGAAATTCATACATCATGCTCTTGCGCAGGGTGACCTTGCACCCCACGGCCATGCCTTCCCGGAGTTTGAAGTTCGCAATGGATTTTCTGGCCAGAGTAACCACAGGCTGCTGGCCGGTGATCTGACGAAGTTCAGCCACGGCGGACTCGAGCAGCTTTGGGATCTGGATCGCCTCTCCCATCCCGACGTTCACCACGATCTTTTTGAGACGGGGAACCTGCATCACACTGGAATATCCAAACTGTTTCATTAGTGATTGGATAACCTCTTTTTTGTAAAACTCATTGAGCCTGCTCATGTTTATTCCCCGACGTTAGGTCTGATCAAGCAATTCACTGCATTTGGCGCAGATCCGGACCTTCTTCTGATCTTCCAGTTTCTTATGCCTGATCCTGACAGGCGCATCACACTTCGAACATACCACCATCACATTGGATGCATGGATGCTCCCTTCCTTCTCTATGATCCCGCCCTGCTGGTTCTCCTGGCTGGGCCGGGTATGCCTCTTGATATAGTTGACCTTTTCAATCACAAGCCGGTCCCTGTCGGGGAAAACCCTGAGGACTTTCCCCCTCTTTCCCTTGTTCTTCCCGGCCATCACCTGAACCGTATCATTCTTCTTTACTGCCGCCATACGCTTTTTCCATCCTGAAATTCATCCCTGACGCCATTGGCCGGGGAATTTTACATAAAGGGGCCCGCTTGCTACAGAACCTCCGGGGCCAGAGAGATGATCCTCATGAAATTTTTCCATCTGAGTTCGCGTGTCACCGGGCCGAAAATACGCGTCCCGATCGGCTCCATCTGGGCATTGATGACCACAGCGGCATTGTCGTCAAACCGGATGCTGGACCCGTCCTTGCGTTTCAATGCCCTCTTGGTCCTGACCACCACAGCCTTGACGACCGTGCCTTTCTTGACGTTCCCTCTCGGAAGAGCTTCCTTTACGGCCGCAACAATAATGTCTCCGACACGCGCATAACGGACCTTTGACCCGCCCATGACATGGATGCACATCAGCTTCTTGGCGCCTGAATTATCCGCAACGTTCAACATGCTCTGAGGCTGGATCATTGTTCCCTCCGAACTCCCTGATAAATCCCCATCCGGTTACTTCACCCGTTCCATGATCTGCACGACCCGGAAATGTTTGTCCTTGCTGAGCGGTCTGCATTCCATGATGCGAACCGTATCGCCGATCCGGCATTCGTTTTTCGCGTCATGGGCCTTGTACCGTTTATTTTTCCTCAGGATCTTCTTGTACAGCGGGTGCATCATGGACCTCTGGACTGAGACCACAACGGTCTTGTCCATCTTATTGCTGGTCACTACACCTTGCAGGCTTTTTTTCTTGCTTTCTTTTTCCATGTCAACGAAGGCCTTTCACTTTTTCTTTCCTGATTGTGTTGACCCGGGCGATGTCTTTCCGTACCTCGCGAATCCGCGCCGGGCTGCTCATCTGTCCGGTCTCCTTCTGAAACCGCAGGTTGAGAAGTTCCGCCACAAGTTCATTTTCCTTTGCATCGATCTCCTCAATGCTCAAATCCCGGATATCCGAAGCTTTCATTTATACACCCATCCCATGTTTGGAAATGATCCTGGTCTTGATCGGGATCTTGCTGGCCGCCCGGTTCAGGGCATCCTTGGCGATCTGCTCGGTCACGCCCTCCATCTCATAGAGGACCCTGCCGGGTTTTATCACGGCAACATGGTATTCAGGAGCGCCTTTGCCCTTGCCCATTCGTGTCTCCGCCGGTTTCTTGGTCACCGGCTTGTCAGGGAAGATCCTGATCCATATCTTGCCGCCCCTCTTGACGTATCGAGTCATGGCAACACGGGCAGCCTCAATCTGTTTGCTGGTGACCCAGCCCGATTCCATGGCCTGGAGCCCGTACTCCCCGAAATCAATCGTGGCCCCGCCTTTGGCCATGCCCCGATTCCTTCCCTTCATCTGCTTCCTGTATTTCTCTCTCTTGGGCATCAACATGCTGCGTCGGCTCCCTGTCAAATCAAATTGTAAAATGAAAATTGTAAATTTTAAATTGTAACTTGGTTTGGTTTCTCCATCATTTTACATTTTGCATTTTTCAATCTTCAATTTACAATTTGAAATCTCTGCCGTGCTTACAGCACAGGCAGGCATTCGCTGAATTACAACGGCACCCCTTCGGTCCTCAGCTTTTTCTCCGGCTCCAGGATTTCTCCCTTGAAGACCCAGACCTTGACCCCGATCAGCCCGTAGGTGGTCAGGGCCTCTGCAAATCCATAATCGATATCGGCACGAAGGGTATGAAGCGGGACCCGACCCTCCCGGTACCATTCCCGTCTCGCTATTTCAGCGCCGGCAAGGCGTCCGGAGCAATGGATCTTTATCCCCTTGGCGCCGAAACGCAGAGCGCTTGCCACACTCTTCTTCATGGCCCTGCGGAAGGCCACGCGCCTTTCCAATTGCAGCGCCACATTCTCGGCAATGAGTTGGGCGTCCATCTCTGCTTTCCGGATCTCACGGATATTCAGGTATACGTTCTTCTTGATTTTATTCTGAATATCGGCCTTGAGTTTGTCGATCTCAGACCCTTTTTTCCCGATGATGATCCCGGGCCGGGCCGTATAGACATTCACCCGCACCTGCTTGGCCGCACGCTCAATCTCCACACGTCCGATTCCGGCATGGTAGAGCTTCTCCTTGATGAATTTGCGCAGCTGCAGATCCTCATGGAACAATTCTGCATAGTCCTTCTTTGCGAACCACCTGGAGTTCCAGTCCTTGATATACCCTAAACGGAATCCTATAGGATGAACCTTCTGACCCAATGGATGACCTCCTCTTTTCCTATTCTGAAACCACAATGGTGATATGACTCGTCCGTTTCCGGATCGGTGTTGCACGCCCCATGGCTCTCGGCAGGAAACGTTTTATGGTCGGCCCTGGATCCACAACGGCATACCGGACCCGCAGTTTATCCACGTCTTTGACCTCTTTTTGCTCTGCATTGGCCACCGCAGACTGTAAGAGCTTCTCGACCACAAGGGCCGCACGCTGCGGGAGGCTTCTCAGCAGGCTGAGCGCATCCTCCACCCGTTGTCCGCGGATGGCATCAATGACCAGTCTCGCCTTTCTTGGCGATATACGAACAAACCTTACAACGGCTTTGACTTCCATAATTTATTCCTGAAAAATTTGTGCCTTTGTGCCTTTGCGGCCAATCATCTGCACGTTATTTCACTCCCGTGGTTTTTTCCGATCGATGGCCCCTGAAGGTCCTCGTGGCGGAAAACTCGCCCAGCTTGTGGCCGACCATGTTTTCCGTGACAAAGATCGGAATGAATTTCATTCCGTTGTGTACCGCTATGGTATGGCCAATCATGTCCGGCGTGATGGTTGAACGGCGAGACCAGGTCTTGATGATCTCACGGCCTCCGGTTTCATTCATCTTCCGGATCTTGTTTTCCAGATGCAGGTCCACAAAAGGACCCTTCTTCACCGATCGTGCCACATCAGCCTCCTTATCCTCGCTTCTTTATAATGAACGCGTCGGTGCGGTGTTTCTTCTTGCGCGTCTTGTATCCCTTGGTGGGAACTCCCCAGGGAGTAACCGGATGCCGGCCGCCCGAGGTCTTCCCTTCACCGCCGCCATGGGGATGATCCACCGGATTCATGGCCACGCCTCTCACCTTGGGACGCAGGCCCAGCCACCTATTGCGCCCGGCCTTGCCGATCGATATGTTCTCATGGTCCTGGTTGCCCAGTTGACCGATCGTCGCCATACAGTCCTGCAGAATCTTGCGGACCTCGCCGGACGGGAGACGGACCAGTGCATATTTCCCTTCCTTGGCCATGATCTGGGCATAGGTCCCGGCGCTTCGGATCATCTGCCCGCCCTTGCCCATACGCAACTCGATGTTGTGTATCAGGGTCCCGAGAGGGATGTTCCTCAAGGGAAGCGCATTCCCGGGGCGTATATCCGCATCCTTCCCGGATAGGATTTCGTCGTTCACATGCAACCCGTCAGGGGCCAGGATGTAGCGCTTCTCCCCGTCCAGGTACTGGAGGAGCGCAATCCGGGCAGACCGGTTCGGATCATACTCTATGGAGACTACCTTGGAAGGGATACCGATCTTATCACGCCTGAAATCGATCACACGGTACCTGCGCTTGTGCCCGCCCCCCCTCCTCCGGAGGGTAATCCGCCCGTAGACATTCCGTCCAGCGCTCTCGGTAAGAGGCCGCAGAAGGGGCTTATGCGGGGTCGAACAGGTAATCTCGCTGAAATCCGAGACGGTCTGAAACCGTCTCCCCGGCGATGTCGGTTTGTAACGTATAATTCCCATCTTCTACTCCACTTCGCAAACTCTTGGTATCGAGATCAAGGCCGGCGTGCTACCCTTCAAGATAGTGCACATGCTCTCCGGGCTGCAGGGTAACAATTGCCTTTTTCCAGTCCTTGCGTTTCCCGCGGCTTGTCCTGAATACCACATTCTTTCCCTTGTGGTTCAGGATGTTGACCTTCTTGACCTTGACCTTGAAGGCCTTTTCCACGGTTTTTTTGATCTCGATCCGGTTTACATCCGGTGAAACCTCAAAGAAGATTTTGTTCTCCGTATCCTTGAGTTTCATGTTTTTTTCCGTGACCAGGGGCCGGATCAGGGTCTGGTAATCGTTCAGTTTCATGCGGACAATGCCTCCGAAATCTTTTCCACGGCGTCACGGGTCATCAGGATTTTTTCCATATTCAGGAGATCATACACATTCACCCGCCCAACCTCCATGACAGCAATATCCGGGACATTTCTGCCGGACAGGATGACCGACTCCTGCGCCTCTGCGGTCACAATCAGGGTCTTGCCTGAAAGGCCCAGATCCTTCAATATGTTGAGAAGGTCCCGGGTCTTGGGCGCCTTGATGTCCAGGCGTTCCACAATCTTGAGGTTGCCGTCCATCACCTTGCTGGAGAGGGCGCTCTTCAGGGCCAGCTGGCGAACCTTCTTGGGAACCTTCAGGTCATACGTTCTGGGTTTGGGACCGAACGTAATTCCGCCGCCCCGCCAGATCGGAGATCCGCGGAAACCGGCCCTGGCCCTTCCAGTCCCCTTCTGACGATAGGGTTTGGCGCTTGTATAATTCACTTCGCCGCGGGTCTTGGTCGACGCGGTGCCTGCCCTGGCCCTGGCCAGGTGCGAGCGCACCACCTGAAACATGGCTCCCTTGTGCGGACGTACCCCGAAAACCTCATCCTTCAGCTCCAGGGTCCCAATCTTTTTATTCTTCTGATCTACGACATCTACGGACTGCATGATTCTCTCCGGTATTTCTTAACGGCTTAGTAAAAAGTCCGTCTTTAGTAACCTTCTATTGTATTAACCCTTGACAGCGGCCTTCTTCCCTGGCTTCTTCCTGATCCGAAGGATCCCGTTCTCTCCTCCCGGTACCGCTCCCTTGATCAGGATGATATTCTGATCAGCAATAATTTCCACCACCTTGAGGCTCTTTACGGTCACGCGTTCCACGCCCATATGTCCGGCCATGGGTTTTCCTTTAAAAATTTTGTTAGGGTTGGCATGATGGCCGATGGCGCCGGACCCCCTGTGAAAACGGGAACCGTGCGACATGGGCCCGCCGCTGAAACCGTGCCGTTTCACCACGCCTGCAAACCCCTTCCCCTTGCTGGTGCCGGTAACGGCAACCTCCTCCCCTGCAGAGAAGAGATCCGCCTTAAACTCCATGCCGACCTCTATGCCGGACAGATCCTCTATCCTTACTTCACCCAGATATCGGTAGAGCGGGAGCCCGTTTTTCTTGCAATGGCCCACCCCTGGTTTTTTTAGCCGGCTCTTCTTGTTTTCTTCCTCAAAACCGAGCTGCACGGCATTGTAGCCATCCGTCTTCTCGCTCTTGATCTGGACCACCCGGCAGGGGCCGGCCTGTACAACCGTTACAGGAATGAGCTCGCCACCTTCTTTCTCAAAAACCTGAGTCATCCCGATCTTTTTCCCGATCAACTCGGTAATCATGAACATCCCCTAAATATAAAATCAAAACTCAAATATAAAAAATCAAAAATACAGATCAAAATGCAAATATTTTTAAATTCTGATTTGTCATTTTGATCTTTGATTTTTTATTTTTTATTTATCTCCAAACGCTTATCTTAAGGAGAAAACCATCAAACCTAATATACGCTTCCATCATTACAACTTGATCTCCACATCCACACCGGCGGAGAGATCCAGCTTCATCAGTGCATCCACGGTCTGCGGTGTCGGCTCCAGAATGTCAATAAGACGCTTATGGGTCCGGATCTCAAACTGCTCTCTGGATTTTTTGTCCACATGGGGTGACCGGAGCACGGTAAACCTCTCAATCCGCGTAGGAAGGGGAATCGGTCCGGCCACTCTGGCGCCGGTCCGTTTTGCAGTCTCCACAATATCCACCACGGACTGATCCAGAAGCTTGTAGTCATATGCCTTTAGCCGAATGCGTATTTTCTGATCCACCTTACCGACTCCTCTTGTTTACTCGATGACTTCGCTGATGACGCCGGCGCCTACGGTCCGGCCGCCTTCACGGATGG
>CAKKPE010000145.1 GCA_919901565.1 bacterium | reverse complement strand
CTTGCTATCGAGCACTCAAAGATAAAAATGGACTTGGACAATCGAAATCGGATAATATAACCGAGAATACGGTACTCTCAAGTAAGGAATCATTCTAACAACCCTGGAGAATAAATCATGGCTGTTACCGCAAAAATAGAAGGCAACAAACTCATTTTATCATTGGTCTCAATGCTTATATCAAGAAGTAGATGCCTGTTCCCCATGGGGCAGTTCTGTCCCATGGATGGTTCCAGTCCTTTGGTCCATCTATAGTCAGGAACCTTGCCTTAAAAAATATTCCTTTTCGGCCCGGCTTGACCGTTAAGGGATAATTTGTTAAGTTTAATGATAACCTCTGAACCGGAGGCGGTTGCGCACTGGAAGAAGAAAGGAACTTCAATGAAGCCGGTTATTGACCAGGATACGTGTATCGGGTGCGGGGGATGCGCGGAAATATGCCCGTCGGTCTTTCAGTTGAACGAGGAGATTGAGAAGGCGGAAGTGATCGATGAAGGAGGATGCGAGATAGCGGGCTGCTGCGAAGCAGCGGAAGAGAACTGTCCTGTGTCGGCAATAACCCTGGTCGGGGAATGAGATACATATTGACCTGTTGAGTGGAGAGGGATTGTATGCGCATGTCCTATTCAGAGATGAAGAAAAAGTGTCCGAACCTGCAGGAGAATCTATCCTCCTGCAATTGTTCCTACACCTCCTGCGACAAGACCGGTCTCTGCTGTCAGTGCGTGCATTATCACCGTCAAAGCAATGAGATCCCGGCCTGCTTCTTCCCGGACCATGCGGAAAAAACTTGGGACCGGTCTTTCCGGAACTTTATTAACGTATGGAAAGACAAGGTCTGAGGGGGCGGAAGGAGAACCCATGTCTTTTGATAATGTCTGTCCTGGCGCCAAGAAGATTCTCCAGCCTTCTCCTGAGGATTTTTTTTGCAAGAAGTGCGGGACCAAGGTGGAGATCTGGACCGATGAGATGACGAGCCTTTGCCCCAAGTGCGGGAGTACTGTTAGCCGGGCCAGGGAGGCGAGCTGTCTGGACTGGTGTGCGAGCGCGGAGCAGTGTCTGGGTGTGATGAAATATAACAAACTCCTGCGTGACGGCATGATCGAAAAAACAGACCCTAAAAACAAGGATCGAAAAAAATAATCAAACTGTTTTTCTTCAGCTTCAATGACGGAGTCTTTCGTGACATTTCAAGAGCTTATACTGGCCTTGCAGAATTACTGGGTGAAGAAGGGGTGTCTGGTCCAGCAGGGGTATGACCTCGAAGTCGGGGCCGGCACCTTCAACCCGGCGACATTTTTACGCGTCCTGGGGCCCGAACCCTGGAACGCCGCCTATGTGGAACCTTCCCGAAGGCCCACGGACGGCCGGTACGGAGAAAATCCGAACCGCTTGCAGCACTATTATCAGTTCCAGGTGATCATGAAGCCGTCGCCCAAGGATATCCAGGATGTCTATATCAAAAGCCTGGTCGAGATCGGCATCGATCCACTTCAGCATGACATCCGTTTTGTGGAAGACGACTGGGAGTCCCCGACCCTGGGGGCCTGGGGCCTCGGCTGGGAAGTCTGGCTCGACGGCATGGAGATCACACAATTCACGTACTTCCAGCAGGTGGGCGGTATCGACCTTTCCCCGGTCTCCGTGGAGATCACCTACGGATTGGAACGGATGGCCATGTATCTCCAGCAGGTGGACAATGTCTTTGACCTGAAGTGGGCGGAGGGGGTCACTTACGGGGATATCCACCATGAGGACGAGGTTGAGTTCTCCAGGTACAATTTTGAGGTCTCGGATGCGGAGATGCATTTTAACCTGTTCGATATCTTCGAAAAAGAAGGGATCCGTCTCATCAAGGAAGGCCTGGTCCTCCCCGCCTATGATTATTGTCTGAAGTGTTCGCACGCATTCAACATGCTGGATGCCCGGGGCGCCATCAGCGTGACCGAACGGACCGGATACATCGCCAGGGTCCGCAACCTGGCCAGGTCCTGCGCAAAAGGGTATCTTGCCTTGCGTGAGGAAAAGGGGTTTCCTCTGCTCGCGGAGAAGAAGGGATCTCATTCAAAAAAGCAGGTTGTGAATCTGAAGAAAGAGGACATGGAGTCGTAGAACATGGGCAAGGAGTTGTTGTTAGAGATCGGTACCGAGGAAATACCCGCAGCCTTTTTACCAGGGGCCATGTCGGAATTGAAGGCCTTGACCGAAAAGGTTTTCGCAGAGCAGCGGCTTGGCTTCAGCCTGGTGCAGACTTTTGCCACGCCCAGAAGACTGATCCTCTATGCAGAAGGGCTTCCCGAAAAGCAGGAGGATCTTGACCGGACAGTCCTGGGTCCGGCCCGTTCCGTGGCCTATGATTCCGACGGGAATCCCACAAAGGCCGCAATCGGGTTTGCACGCGGACAGTCGGTGGATGTCAAGGACCTGACCCTCCAGCAGACGCCCAAGGGGGAATATATCTCTGCTGTGAAAAAGGAGTCCGGACTGCCTGCTACGGAAGTTCTGCAGAAGATCCTCCCCGAGATCATCACCACGCTCCACTTTCCCAAGTCCATGCGCTGGGGGAGCGGGAGCCTTCGGTTTGCAAGGCCCATCCACTGGATACTTGCCATGTACAATGAAGAGGTGATCCCCTTCGAGTTCGACGGGATCAAGAGCGGGAACCTCTCCCGCGGGCACCGCTTTATGAGCCCAGGCTCTTGTACGGTCCACAGTTTCAAATCTTACAAGGCTTCTTCCAGGGACCGTTTTCTGATGTTCGACCCCGAGGAACGGAAGAAGGAGATCCTGAAGCAGATCCAGAAGATCGAGGTCGAGGTGGGGGGGAGCGTAATCCAGGATGAGAAGCTCCTGGAAGAAGTGGTCTATCTGGTTGAATACCCCACGGTGCTTTGCGGGAGTTTTGAACCCGGCTTCCTCTCGCTGCCCCGGCCGGTCCTGATCACCGCCATGCGGGAACACCAGAGATATTTTTCATTGGAGAGCAGTTCGGGGGATCTCCTCCCTCACTTCATCACGGTCAGCAATACACGGGCCAGGGACGCGGGGATGATCATCTCCGGGAATGAACGGGTTCTCCGTGCCAGGTTGACCGACGCCCTTTACTTCTACAAGACCGACTGCGGGCGTCCGTTTTCCTCTTACATGGAAGACCTCAAACGGGTGACCTTTCAGGAAAAGCTGGGGACTCTGTTTGAGAAGGTCGAGAGGATTGCGGCACTTTCCGCCTGGCTCGCAAAAAAAACCGGGATTGCCGATACGGTCCCGGTCTCCACGGCCGCCTCGTTATGCAAGGCCGATCTCTGTACGTCCATGGTCAGGGAGTTTCCGGCACTGCAAGGGGAAATGGGGCGTGAGTATGCCCTCCTCTCCGGGGAGTCCGAGCAGGTGGCCCGCGCCGTATCGGAACACTACCGCCCCCGTTTTGCCGGTGATCTCATCCCCTCGACCGATGAGGGGGCCCTGGTCAGCCTGGCCGACAAGATGGACACCATAGCCGGGTGTTTCGGGGTCGGACTGATCCCGTCCGGGTCAGAGGATCCTTATGCCCTTCGCCGGCAGACCCTCGGTATCCTTGCCATCCTTCTGGAGAAGGGGTATCCGCTCGCACTTACGGAGATGATCGACGAGGCCCTGAGGCTGAACAGCGTAAAAATCTCCCCGGACCTCGAAGGGACCCGAAAGACCATCCTGGATTATTTCAAGGGCAGGCTGTCCGGCCTGCTCATCTCCGATGCCCACCGGTACGACACCGTGGAGGCGGTGCTTGGAGCGGGTTTTGATCACATCCCGGATACCATGGCGAGGATGGATGCCCTCACGGCCTTCCGGGGCGAGCCTCTGTTCGAGCCGTTTACCGTGGTCTGCAAGAGGGCCATGAATATCATTAAAGGGATCGAGACCGCCAAGGTGCAAAAGGGACTGCTCCAGCATGAGAGCGAAATCGCCCTTTATCAGAAGGTCCAGCAGACTGAGAAGAAGGTTAATGCCTTGATCCAGAAAGGAAAATACGGGGAAGCCTTGACGACGATCGCTTCTCTGCGGGATGCCATCGATGCGTTTTTTGACGGGGTGATGGTCATGGACAAAGATGAAAATATCAAAGAGAACCGCCAGGCCCTTTTGAGCCGTGTTGCAGGCCTGGTCTCCCGGATCGCCGATTTTTCGAAAATCGTAGTGGAATAACCCTCTTTTACCCCGTTGATTTTTTCTTGCCTCGGAACCTGTTTTGTTTTATATTGCAACCCTCAGATGATACCATACCTGCCAGTCATCTGACATGACAACAATAAAAACAGGGGAAACCGTGGTTAAGAAATAGCTTATCTTGCGAAGGAGAGGAATGCGATGTCCAAAAAGAAAAAATATGTTTATCTGTTCGCGAACGGGAAGGCTGACGGCAAGGGTACATGGAAGGATCTCCTCGGCGGCAAGGGCGCCGGCCTGGCCGAGATGACCAGTCTGGGGATTCCCGTGCCTGCGGGTTTTACCATTACCACGGATGTGTGTACGGAATATTACAAAAACAAGCGTAAATACCCTGCCGGACTCAAGGAACAGGTCACCGACGCCATGGCCAAAGTGGAAAAGGCCATGGGTGCAAAATTCGGAGACTCGAAGAGGCCTCTTCTGGTCTCGGTCCGGTCCGGGGCCAGAAAATCCATGCCCGGGATGATGGAGACGGTCCTCAATGTCGGCCTGACTTCCAGGACGATTCCGGGCATGATCGTACGGAGCAATAATGAACGGTTCGTCTACGATGCCTACCGGCGCCTGATCATGATGTATGCCGACGTGGTCATGGAAAAAGCGGCCGGGATCGAACCGGTTGACGGGCATGGGATCCGGCATCAGCTCGAACATGAGATGGACCGGTTAAAGAAGGGGAAAGGCTACAAATTTGATACGGACATGACCGCCGGGGACCTGAAGAGACTTGCGGATCTCTTCAAGAAAAAGGTGAAAGAGGTTTTAAAGAAGGACTTTCCGGATGATCCCTACGAGCAGCTCTGGGGAGGGGTCGGAGCGGTCTTCCAGTCCTGGAACGGGAAACGGGCCATTTCCTACCGGAAGATCGAAGGGATACCGGAGGAATGGGGCACGGCCGTGAATGTGCAGTCCATGGTGTTCGGGAACACCGGGATCTACAGCGGGACCGGCGTGGCCTTTACACGCAATCCGGCCACAGGGGAGAAGTTTTTCTTTGGAGAGTATCTCATGAATGCCCAGGGAGAGGACGTGGTGGCCGGTATCCGAACCCCGCAGCCCATCAACAAAAAACAAAGGGGCGACAGCGAGCTGCTCTCTCTGGAAGAGGAGATGCCCAAGGTTTACAAACAGCTCATGACCATACAGAAGAAGCTGGATACCCATTACCGGGACATGCAGGATATCGAGTTCACCATCGAAGACAGCAAGCTTTGGATGCTGCAGACCCGTTCGGGAAAACGCAACGGGGCCGCCGCCATCCGCATCGCCGTGGAGATGGTCAAGGAGAGGCTGATTTCCAGGCAGGAGGCCATCTTGCGCGTGGCGCCGAACCAGCTCGATGAACTTCTCCATCCCATGCTGGACCCCGCTGCCGAGAAAAAGGTGACGCCGCTGGCCAAGGGGCTGCCGGCAGGCCCGGGCGGCGCCATCGGGCAGATCGTCTTTACGGCGGATGATGCCGAGGACTGGGCCAAGCAGGGGAAGAAGGTGATCCTGGTCCGGAACGAAACCTCGCCCGAGGATGTGCACGGCATGCACGCGGCACAGGCTATCCTCACGGCCAAGGGGGGGATGACCAGCCATGCTGCCCTGGTGGCCAGGGGCTGGGGCAAGTGCTGCATCGTAGGGTGCGGCGCCATGGAGATCCATTCCGGCAAGCGTGAACTCAGCGTGGGGGGCACCACGCTCAGGGAGGGAGACTGGATTACCCTGAACGGGACCAGGGGTATTGTCTACGTGGGGAAGATCGCCCTCCTTGCCGCGGACCCTGGAAAGAACCCTTACTACAAGACCCTGATGACCTGGGCGGACCAGTTCCGCAAGATCGGCGTCAGGACCAACGCAGACTCCCCCGAGGATGCGGCGCTGGCGCGGACCTTTGGTGCGGAAGGGATCGGCCTTTGCCGGACCGAGCATATGTTCTTCGGGCCCGAGAGGATCCAGGCCATCCGTGAGATGATCGTGGCCGAAACCTTAGAGGCTCGGCGCAAGGCCATCATGAAGCTCCTCCCTTACCAGCGGCAGGATTTTATGGGCATCCTCAAGGCCATGAAGGGGTGCCCGGTGACCATCCGGACCCTCGATCCGCCGCTCCATGAGTTTGTGACCATGGACCAGAAACAGGTTCAGGAACTGGCTGTCGAATTGGGTGTAACAGCCGCCCGCCTGAATAACCGGATCGCCCAGCTCCATGAATTGAACCCCATGCTGGGGCATCGGGGGTGCCGTCTCGGCATCACCTATCCCGAAGTTACGGAGATGCAGGCCCGGGCCATTTTTGAGGCAGCAGCAGAACTCACCCGGCATGGGTACAAGGTCTATCCCGAGGTCATGATCCCGCTGGTGGGAAGCAGGACCGAACTCGCCCATCAGAGGGAGATCGTCGAGCGGGTCGCGGAGGAAGTGAAGCGGGAGAAGGGGAAATTCCCTTACACGATCGGCACCATGATCGAGGTCCCCAGGGCCTGCCTGGTGGCCGATAAGATTGCTGAGGTGGCCGAGTTCTTCTCATTCGGGACCAACGACCTGAGCCAGACCACATTCGGTTTTTCACGCGATGACATCGGGTCCTTCCTGCCCGAATACCTGGAGAAAAAGATCATTCCGGACGACCCGTTCCAGTCCCTGGACCAGGAGGGTGTGGGGCAGCTCATGGCCATGGCCGTGAAAAAAGGGAGGAGTACCCGCAAGAACCTGAAGATCGGGATCTGCGGGGAGCACGGAGGTGATCCCCGGTCCGTGGAGTTCTGCCACAGGATCGGTCTTGATTATGTGAGCTGTTCACCCTTCAGGGTCCCCATCGCCAGGCTGGCCGCTGCGCATGCCGCCCTGACAAAATAAATAAGATGAAGATGGTCAGAACGATCCAGGAAATGAAAGAGACGGCCTTGTCACATCGTGCCTCGGGAAAGACCATAGGTCTGGTGCCGACCATGGGGTACTTTCATGAGGGTCACCTGTCCCTGATGAGGGCCGCGCGTTCTGAAAATGATATCGCCGTGGTCAGCCTGTTCGTGAATCCGATACAGTTCCGGCCGGGAGAGGACCTGGACCGTTATCCAAGGGATCTCAATAGAGATGTGGAACTTGCACTGGACCTGGAAGTGGACATCCTCTTTGTACCGGAAGGCACAGAGATCTATCCAAAAGAGTTTTGTACACGGATTTCAGTTCAAGGTCTCTCCGACAGGCTTTGCGGAGAAAGCAGGCCCGGTCACTTTCAGGGCGTGGCCACGGTGGTTGCCAAATTGTTTCATATCGTCCAGCCTCACCGGGCTTACTTCGGCCTCAAGGACTTTCAGCAGACCGTAGTTATTCGAAGAATGGCACAAGACCTGAATTTTGATGTTAAGATCATCACCTTGCCCACGGTCCGGGAGAAAGATGGCCTGGCCATGAGTTCCAGGAACAGCTGTCTCTCCGCGGATGAGCGTAGCGCAGCCCGCTGTCTCAAAGAATCCCTTGACATCGCTGTGCTTCAGATCAGGGAAGGTGAGCGAAGTGCCGACAGTATCCGGACGATCATCCGTGAACGAATCGCCAGGGAGAAGCTGGCCCGTATAGATTATGTTTCTGTGAGCAGCCCGAAGTCCTTGCAGGAGGTGTCGGTTGTGGAGGGAGAGGCACTGGTGGCGCTGGCGGTTTTTGTCGGCCGGACGCGGCTCATTGATAATGTCCTGGTCCGAACCTGAAAATCAGAGGATTCGTATCCCAAATTCACGAAGCATATCGGCCAGTTTCATCATGGGAAGGCCGACCACGTTGGTGTAGCAGCCTTCGATCCTTGGAATAAACAGGATCCCTTTCCCCTGGATCCCGTATGCCCCGGCCTTGTCCATGGGTTCACCGGTTGATATGTAGGCCGAGATCTCCTGATCGGTCAACTCTTTAAAAAAGACCCGGGTCGTCTCTTCGCCGGTGATGGTCCTGCCGCTTTCTGTTTCTATCAGGGCCAGTGCCGTGATGACTTCATGGGATTTTCCGGAGAGTTTACGCAGGATCCGGAAGGCCTCTTCCGGGTCTCCGGGCTTGCCGAGAATCTCCCCTTCCAGGACAACGATGGTATCCGCCCCGATGACGATCACGGACGTGAAGCGGGCCGCCACATCGGCTGCCTTTTCGATAGCCAGCGTCCGTGCAATCTCAGGAGGCGATAAGCCGTCCTGATGTTCTTCCTCAACCGAGCTGGGAACAACCTCGAAATTCAATCCTGTCTGCATGAGCAGGTCCCGACGACGCTGGGAAGAAGAAGCCAGTATAAGTCTTTTCATAGGGATACTGTAACGCACAAATCAATCAATATTTTGCCGGTCCATGTTTTGTTTTTCAGGATAATAGAAAAGGCATCAGCAAGTCTGCAGGGTCACATGGGGTCATGCGCTATAATTTTGTCAAGCACAGAGTTTAGAGAGAAACCTCTTCCG
>CAKKPE010000144.1:9840-23494 GCA_919901565.1 bacterium | reverse complement strand
AGTGCCTTTTTCAAGTCTGATAATATAAAAATCTTTTTGATATAATGGAAGACTCGCTCTCTTAAAATATTGCTTTAACAATTATACCCAAGTCTGCTCTTGGCTCACATTTGTACTGCTACCACATGCATTCCAATAAAAAAACTGCCTTTCGTTTCAAACCATCATTGAAACAATCAGCGGTTCGATGCACAACACTCCCTCCTCCTGAAAAAACTACGGTATCAGAATGAAAAAATCTTCATTATTGACTGGATTGTATAGAAAATGTTTTCAACGGACAGGTATTCAACATTATTCTACATTCAGCCTTCAATAATGCCGCTTCATTCATATCAACCTGAAAGTATTAAGTCAAGCGTAATGTTTTTGACACAGTTTGTTTGACAAAATGGGCATAATTACTGAAGGAATTCTCCTGCGAAAAGGGGATTGTTTGCCTGTCACCAAAGCCCCCCCCCTACTCTTGGCTACCTAAAACCTCTATTTGACTCTGATCGTCTACAATAATTTCTGGCTTCCCTTGATACTTCTTAATAAAACCCGACACCCGAACCTTCTTTCCATAATAATAATTCTCTGGTTTAGGTGGAAACCGGGAAAAGGCAGACGCAAAAATTACCGCTGTGAAGTATCTACTGTAATCATGATGAAAATTGAGAAAACATGCCTTACCTGAATTGTGTGTGACGACAATTGTGCCTTCTACTATGGTATATTCACCGTAATGTTTGGCTGCATCACGCCACGTTATTACTCCAACATTTCCTGGCTGAATGCCAGAATTAGCACGAGTTCCTGAGTTACGATACCCTCTTGCTGCTGAAGAAGACAGGTTTTGGCGATAGGGGTCAACAAGCCAAATCTTGGCAAGGAACATTATTAGGAGGACGGCGACTGCTACAGCCAAAAGCCTGATGAAAAACCTTTTCATTTCAAGATACGATTTAGGTGGCATTTCCTTCCTTTTACAGGAGCACCGCAAAATACCCATCATAAGAAAATGATCCCTCCGGCAGGAGCCGGGAGTGTCTTGGATCACAACGATAATTGCAGTTGCCCCCTTGTCTTCTCATTCTTGGTACGCAAGATAGGCAAGAATTTCCTTTTCGTTCAGGCCGACACACGATACACAGTATCCTCGTGATCAGATGGCTTCTTTGCTCGTATATGTCTTTTGCAGACAAGGGAGTTTCGTCTTAAGTTTTTCTTCCGATTGTGACCTGATGAACTGAACAACATCGGCAACTGCAATTCTTGATCGCACATTCGTCCATCTGTCAAAGCATGGAGGTCCTTTGGCCCGTTAGTTATTGCCCTTCACTTACTGTATGTATATTTTCAGCCTGGTCATAAGGATATTTGCGAACGAGTTCCTCTAGGAGATCATCCAGTCTTTTACGCCCTTCAATGCTGAGAGAATTATAACGATTGACGAGGTTAGCAATCCGACCATCCCTCAGAGATATATGCCAAAGGCCTGATTGCGTCTCACGGGCCTGCCGTTCCAAGGCAATAAACTCAGCCTGCCGTTTGCACGGAAAGCGCGTATAGACATAGGCGTAGCCCCGACGGATCATCTCTGCATTTAAAAGCCGCCCATCCACAAAAACATACGCAAGGAGCCTCCCGTACTTGTCGCGAAGGTCTCCGGATTCAAACTCCAACATGCATTGGAACCCTTCTGCCATTCTCTGGAGAAATTCTGTTGCCTCTTCACCAAACCTCTGAACCGGTATTTCAGGGTGATGGGTCTCTGGAGCATCCACGCCAATTAAGCGGACCGTTTCACCATTATCGAGAACTATCGTATCACCATCTATCACGCGTGTGATACGAAAAGGTCCTTTTGAAGGTAGTGCGACAAGTTCTTTAGATGAGTTATCTCTCTGGAACTGGGGGCTAATTGCCGAGGTGGTCCCTGCTCCCGTATATGTATGTGATGCATCCCTATGTGTTTTGTGGAAGATGAACATCCCCAAAATAATAACACCTGTACACATAAGGACGGTGAGAAGAAACCGGTCGCGAAAGATGAACATAGTTTACGATTATTCCTGTACACACATTTAATAGTTATGCACGCCTAAACAACACCCAATTTATTCGCAGCGCTTGAATTATCCATTCAGGGCCCAGACAAAATTACTTTGAAAGAATCTCATCTTTATCTGCGGCGCCGACTCGTCAATAGCGACCAAATGTTACCCGCCAAGATTAAGAACCTCCTCCAAGTCGAAGTGGTGCCGTGCGTCTCGGTCGGCAGCGAAGTGGATTGAGAATTGCTTCGACCAGGCATAACATTAATCGAGTGACCGTCAGAGTGACTGTTATCGCGACCAACATTACGATCATGCCGGCGAGCATGATACTCCGTTGCCGCGTCCTCCAAATCTGATAGCGCAGAGCGAAGCATCTGGAGCGCTTTCTCACTTTCAGAAAGGTGCTGTTCCACGGTCAAGTCGCTTATAAAAGTGTCCCTCAACGGTACGGAGCAGCTGCTTGTAAAGCTCCTTCTCCGTGGGCCCAGTGGCATCATAAACCACAACAAAGAATCGACAATTTTGCGCTAAACTGTGGTTGTACAGTGGCTGTGTTCTTTGAAGAAATTCGGTTGGACTCAACAATTCATTCGGGTCAACAGCAGGCTTCGGCAGCAATGCGCACTCACGCTCCCTATGGTCATACTTGTACTCGCGCATTTTTATTCCATTGCTTGAAAGTACGACATCGTACAAGTATTCAATCGTTCCATCGGCTTTGACCCAACAGGGCCGCTCACCCTTTCCCAACCCGGCTTCTTTCAATTGAGATTCGTAACGCTGTAGCTGTCCTTCCTGGTTAGCGATCCGATAGCTTTGCTGCTCAACTTCACTCGCCAAGGCATCCGAACCACCATCCTTTTTAATCTGGTCTTTTATCCGGTTCAGCTCGGTTATAGCGGCACTGACTTCTTGGAGTGCGGTCCGCCCTTTCTGAGTCGTAGCAATCTCCTGTAGTGCACGTATTAGCCTGCTAATCTCCTCTACATTGGCGTTATTTGCTGCATGTAATGTACCTCGTAGCTGCGTCATGAATGACTCTGCTTCTTCTAAAGTACGGACACGATCCGTCGTGATGAGCTTGTGACCATCCATATCCCTCTCTTGTTTTTTACGCAGCGAATCGGTAAGTCCTAGTAATAGGAGCAGAACGAATATAATCAGGATCCCTACCTCTGCCATTGTCAGGCCCAAAACTATACCTCGACGATAGGCTTTATTCTGTTCAGGTATGTTATGTCTATGTTGCGTTACCATGGTCGTCGCCTGCATTTGCTTGATTTAGAACAACAGTCAGCCCTTTTGTAAGATTGATTAAACTATTCAGCACTTCGAGAGCAGCCGCTTGTGCCCGTACTGATTCCTCTACCGTCTTACAAGACTGCTCCTCAAGAGTGACTAATAATTTGCGATCTTGCTCGAGCCGCTGTCCGACCGAATCAAGAGCGGTACTTACTTTCTCAACTGAGGCTTCAATAATCTGAGTCGCTCCCGTATGGCTGTCTTTCATTTGTTCTGCAAGTCGGCTAAGTGTAGTTGAGGAGTTAGTAATCTCATTCATGACAGATGTGGAAGTACCAACAGTTTCTTGAAGAGCAGATACAATCCGCTCCGCCTGATCTCCTACTGCATCGAGTACCTTTGTAAGTCCATCAAGCCGCTCGGACAGGATTTTCGGCGGGGGCTCTACTTCGCTCAATCGCTCGACAGCACCTATGGCCTTAGAAGCAATACGGCCAAGGAGATCTGTTAATTCCTGAGTTTGTTGCAGTATCCCCTTATGAGCTTCACCGACTGAAGTGAGCATTTCCTGCGAGGTGTTGTTGAAGACCTCATTTATGCTATTCACTGTCTTATTCGTTTCTTCCAGGAGAGTCATAACCACATCCGATGATCTTTGCCGTATTTCTTCGTGGAATTTCCCGATGTCGATGGTTATGTTCTTGAGGATGGCGCTAACACTATTGGACGCTTGAGAGAGTTCTATTCTTGTCATGCTTTCCACTTCCGCGGGATCAATGCGCATTTGGTGTAAAGTTACTCGAAGAAGTATTCCCGCAATAGTACTCGCCAGCGCAATACCGAAATTTGCTATGATCTGTTGGGTACCAGTCGGCTCAAGTATTTTGCGGCTTTCACTAAAGGCGACTGAACCAAACTCACTTAATGCGAAAGCCATACTTACCAGTGTAAAGAGTAGACCCAGGTAGTATGCATTATCCCCCGCCTGATCAAGACGCACATGCAATCTCGGTATGCGTATAACGACCAGTGCATAGGCAAGCATTACCATGATGATTGCCGCGGAGACAATCATCTGGTGCAAATGAAATACGAAGTGCAGACCAATATACAGGCCCAAGCCGAGGAGAAAGGCCCCAACAAACAAAATCAAGTCAAGATGAATTAGCTTGATTGAACCACTTTCTTTCATGCATTCACCGCTTTCATTGATCTCCATAGACAGGTATGATGCGCTCTACTGTTGCTCCCTCATCAAGAAAGTATTCTTCCCAAAATCGGTAGTGGTCAGGCCATTTTTGTGGAGCGCGCGGGCGGACGAGATAGAGAAGCGTTACAGCGACCCCTGTGAGGTCGGAGCGGACCTCGGAATAATACGGAGACCGTTTGAATTCCTGGAAGGGCTGTATCCCCTGGTACTGACTCAGCTTGCCAGGCACGTTTTGTAGTAGGTCCGACACAATTACCAGGCGCTTCGGCAAACTTTCATAGACAGGGCGGTTAAATGTACGAAGAGCCGTGGCCTGCACGGCTTCAAATATTGCCGAAGTCGGGGTTTCCGGCGATGACATGAGCCGTTCCAGCTCCGCATCAAGATGACGCAGGAACCCGCCCCACTTCCTACGCGCTAGATCGGGGTTTTGATAGACCCGGCTTAAGTCGTCTCCGGTGCCTGGGTTGCAGAGGTGTACCACCGGCGTTATAACCTGCTGTTCGAGACGATCTACCGTATAGACCTCAATCAGTCCAAACCGGGGGAGCTGTATCATAAACCGCTCAAGCTCGTTTTGGATCTTGAGTCTTTGCGGTTCTGAGAAATCGTCTGACATATCCAGCAACACTACGATCACCTCGCTGAGTGGACGATCTGTCGGGCATAGCGTTGTCTGATCAGTGTGGACAAGCCCCGCCTGACCTTTGACATATAGTACGAGACCTACAAACAACAAGCCAATGAGAATGACGGCGAGCATCACAATCTTAGCCGTAGAAGGAGAAGTTTTTCGAGCACTCCGTGGGCCATGCCCCCCGAGATAATCACGCATCGACATCTCGTTTAGCTTCCTCCTCGGTCAACCCTGTGACCGTCTGGTAATGGTGGACTTTATCCACGAACTGCTTGTTGACGACTTTGATGAAGTGCTGCATTCGCTCAATGATTTGTTTTATTGAGTTTGAATCCCCGGCCAGATCCGGCAGTACCGGCGGCGGCGGTTCACTCAAGAAATCTGTCGGTATAGATACCCTCTTAAAACGGTCTGGCGGTAGTATTGAGCGAGCACGCGTGTTTGCCTCCCGATACAGTTGCAGCAGCCTGACATAGCTTTCAGATAAGTGGCTGAGATAAGCCCGGTAATTTTGATGGAGTCTTTTGCGGCCTTCGATGGCCATGCGAAACTCGAATTCTGTATTCTTCATCAAGTTGATGACGCGAGACATATCTTCAATTGCTGAATCCTTCCGTTGGGTCAGGTCTGCCAAGCACCGTGACTTGCGGTCAACGTAGTCTGAGACGGCATCCGCACGGCGTTTGCCGACAGACCCATAACCGGGATACAGATCATCCATCCCGGCGGCGTCGATGAGTGACACCAGACTTAGCAAAACGCCCAAAGCGACAAGAAGCAGGGACTGGGCGTCAGCAGGAAGGAAGAGCGATGCGTTCCAGACTCGCGACAAAAGATCAGTGACCTTGACTTCCCCTGCATTCTGGGTGAATAAATCTCGGAAATGACCAATCAATAGGTTTATTCCTATAGCCCAGACCGCGTAAAACACCGTTGTAATCCCTCCGGCAGTTCTTATAATGGGGCGAGTATGCACCACAAGAGGAAGACAATATCTGGCATACAGTACTGCAGCGCCGACGTTTAGAATTGAGAGTACGAAGGCCTGTACGATCCCGCCAATAAGCCCAGTCTCACTCCCCTTAGCAAAGAATAAACCGTTGAGCGTGGACTCCAACACGACGAAGATAGCGAGAAATAACCCTCGGAACCACCATTCTCTCGAAGAAACGACATTTGGCAGCCGCACAAGATTATGAGTTTTTCGGAATTCATCGAACTCATGCTTCCTCCCCTCAAATTGCAGGCGCGTATTAAGGAGTTGGTTAAAATCATTGACCGCCAGAACCTCGAAGTCGCTTAGAGCACTCTGTCCTGCTGCATCAATTAAAGTGATTTCGTCCCCCGAGATCAAGGCACGTCGGGCCCGATCGTCGTAGAGCTCCATCTGCGAGTGGTATTCCTCCCGTCCCTTACTTGCCCGCCGTTTGATTTCAGCGAGTACATCAAGCTCAGCGGCATCCTCGACGTCGCTGTCCGTTGAAGGTAGATTCAGTTGGCCGTTTTCTTTCGCACGAGCCTCAATATCAAGCTCGCTCGCTATTTGGTCAATATCAAGAGGTGGAAATGCCTGTACGCTGGGAATTACGCCTTCGCGAGATCCCATGAATAATTTTATTATGCCGCTAAGATCACTGGACATATCTACCCCAACATTTTATGGGTGCATTCTTGACCACGTCATTCCGCTCTTATCTCTTCCTCAAAAATAGCCATCAGCCTTTAGACTTCGCTGATGAAAAGCTTCGATTCAAACAGGGCAAACATAAAAAAACCGCCTTACATCTTATTGCATGCCCAATAAGATATCCGACGGTTTCATAGAACCCATCCCCCTTCAAGTGGTTTTATTTTGCTAAATATGGGATACTTTTTTATTTTCAAGGAAATGCGGTGCCTCCGGCACAGGTAAAGCGGAAATGATTATAATCAGATAAGGGTATTCAATGCAAGAAAATACTAAAATCAGTAAAAACCATCCTTTTACCGTCAGTTATATAAAATTAGAAAGGATGAGTCGAGGGGGGGACTTTGGTATTTTGATATTCAGAAGATTTGGGTTCACATCTTCAAATATCAATTAAAAGTCTATTGAGGGTGTTTTTAAGAGAATAATTGACAATTGAAGATGTACCCCCATGATGTGCGTTCCATGGAATTTCTGCAACAAGCTGTTGCAGATTTGGAAAATACTTGTATTCTATATAGGAATATAACTCTGGGGCGGTTCTGCTCTTTTCTTTTTTTCCCAAACACATGGAAAATAATACAAGAACAACGCCCATTAAAAGGAGAGGATTATTTGCCGGACACCAAAGGCACCTCCAAATAAATATCAATAAATATTAATCTCTCTTCGGGTCTAATTCCCCGCAGCTTGCTGCGAGTAATGTACCGAATAGAGAAGTTGATACCCCGTCCGCTTGCGGGCGGGGTAGTTCATTTGATAATGATAAATACGGATATTTACTCTGCTTAATCACCAATGCCAAAAAAAGCAGAGAAAACCATAAATTGAATTATTTATGAAAAAAGATTTTATATAATTCATTGAGAACATCAAGCCAAGTACGTATAGGCGGATCTTTGGCGACAATTATATTGATTGAAATATTTCCCTGGTGGTTATCAATTTTTTTTAACATGGTGGCATCCTTCGTGCTTATGGTCTGATCAGTCATCTTTTTGGTGGTCTTTTCTAAAACTCGGTTTTCTTTCATAATCTAAATCTCCTTATGATAGATTTTTTAAAATAAAAAAGCTGCCGGAGAACATCCACTGGCAGCCCGGCTGACTTTTGAAGTTAGGTTTGCAATAAATACCTGACTCTCATGCAGTCCCGAAACTTTGCGTCCCATGGTCTCCCATGGTTTGCCTTTTAACAGGGTAAAACTATATTTTTTACAAATTACATAAAACCTCCTGATTCATGTGAACACAAAAAAACCCATCACACCGCTAAAGGCATGATGGGTAAAAGATTCCAGGGCGGATTGACGCCCAATTTCTTTACCACTTCGGGTGGTTATGACCGGCCTCATTTTGAGGTCTCACAACTCTGCGACCCTGCACTTCCGAACAGGGCTGCCTTTATCGGTGGCCTTGGCTTATAATGTACTAAACAAAAAAAAAGTTGTCAAGGTTAAAATAAACAGGATTTCTGGTTATTTTTTATGAGATGAATCTCATGTGAAAATATGCTATCTTTTTCACTTAACCGTATAGATTGACTGCCTGGCGGATGGGCCGGAACCACCTGCTCCATGCCATGCTGAAAGGATTTGAAATTCATGCCCTTGATCAACGAAAATAGGTTAGACGAATATATTCGCTCCATCAGGGGGGCTTATGAAAAGCTCCTGGGGAGCCTGGTGGAGATTCCCACGGTCAGTGCCGACCCGGCATGCAGCCAGGCTATCCGCAAGGCTGCTCTCTTGACGGTCAGGATACTGAAGAGGTTCGGAGTCCAGGCGGAAATTTTGAAGACTTCCGGCCATCCTGTCGTGATCGGGGCCCTGGGTACAAACAAAAAAAATCCAACCATACTTGTTTATAATCATCTGGACGTGCAACCTGCGGATCGTTCAGAGTGGGACCAGGACCCCTTCAGGTTGACGATCAAGGCCGGCCGGTACGGAGGGCGGGGCGCCACCGATGACAAAGGGCCGGCACTGACCGCACTGTTTGCGGCAAAATATGCCATGGGAAAGGGGGTCCCACTGAACTTCCGGTTTGTCTGGGAATTCGAGGAGGAGATCGGAAGCCCGAATTTCGAAAAGGCCGTGAGATCGATAAAAGCCTTTCTTCATGCCCAGTCGATCCTTGTCTCTGATACCGTCTGGCTGTCGGGAAACAATCCGGCCATCCCCTACGGCCTCAGGGGGCTATTGACCGCGGGCCTTGAACTTGAAACCGGAGACCGGGACATCCATTCGGGACTGGCCGGAGGTGCAGCCAGGAATCCCATCGGAGAACTTTGTGAACTGATCACCAGATGCTATGATCCGCACACCGGGCGTGTGAAGATCCCCGGATTTTATGATGATGTTTTATCTACAGGCAGAGAGGAGCGCCAAAGATTTTCAGAATCCGGCTTCAGGACATCTGATTTCAAAAAAGCCCACGGATTTAAGAAAATACGATTTGACGAGGCCGCAAAGATTATGGATGCCATCTGGTCAAAACCGACCTTCGAGGTTCATGGTATCGCAGGCGGGTATACGGGCAAAGGGATCAAGACCGTAGTCCCCCAGAAAGCTGAAGCCAAGATCAGCATGCGGCTGGTTCCTGGACAGAATCCGAGAAAGATCCTCTCTCAGTTTCGAGCTTTTGTAAAGTTGCACAATCCTGATATCAGCGTCCGTGGTGAAGCCTATCTCGATCCCTACTTTGCCGCCCCGGGCGGAGAGCACCTTCAGGCGGCTGTTGATGCCGTCTATTTCGGATTCCGGAAGAGGGCCGTCCTGGTCCGGGAAGGGGGATCCATCGGGGCCGTGGTCAGCCTGAACAAACTCCTGCATGCGCCTGTGGTCCTGCTTGGGCTCTCGCTTCCGGAGCATGGTTATCATGCGCCCAACGAGTATTTTGAATGGAGACAGGTCCGCGGAGGGATCAGAACTTTTGTGCGGTATTTTGAACAAGTCTGCAGGATCCGCTGATACCATCAATCATGGGACGCGGTTTTTTTCAAACCGGCTTTTTTCCCCACGCTTACCTTGAGTTGAAGAAGTTCCAAATATGCCTTGATTTTTGCCATCTCTGAGTTGGGAAGATCCTGGATCATCCGGATTACCTCTTCTTTCTTCTTGCCCGGATCTCGATAAGGGGGAGGGGTCTCGTAAACCGCATCCGGTAATGACCGGCCGGATTTTCCTGCAGCAGTCATTCTCAGGTAGTCTTCTTCATCGATATAGCCGACCAGGGTGTAAAGATAGGTGTAGTCCAGTTTCAAAGGCGAAGCCAGCTTTCTCAGTACCCGCGGGGTGGGGCGCTTTCTCTTCTTATGTATGATCATGGATATTTCGGCACGGGTCACGCCCGACAGGATTTCAAGCTTCCGGAGTGACATCTTCGGACTTCGGCGGATAGCCTCCTGGATTATATCTCCCAGCTTTTTCATCAAGTTATTTATTATCCCTTAAAATTCATTGACTTAAACGCCAATATACCATCAAAGCAATTCACGGGATATAGAAACCCCGGCAGATGAAGAATAAATGGTTGACAAATAATATCCACCAAAGTATAATCGGATATAATATGTTAACCATTGTGATGCCGATCTTATCCTTAATAATCGGATAGATGCATCCTGACTTATCGGAATATTTTGAATAATCTTTAGAAGGGATTAGGGCGATGGCTCCGGAAAGGATAGGAGGAGTGAAGATGAGGGAATGCCATAACTGCGTGTTTCATAATCTGAACTGTTCAGGAGAGGAGGCGGTTTTCATTCTCGAGGTTTTGATCCGGATCCGGCCCGAAATCGGGTCGTACTGTGCGCTTTTTGATTCTGTCAGTATCGAGACATACCGTCATCTGCAGGAATACCTCAGTACGAAAGCTCTTGGGTATAAAGATTGTGAAGAGATTAGCGAATGAGTCGCGCGCCTTGATGAAAACGCCGTGCAATCTTCCAGTCTTGTATCACCCCCTCATCCTAACCTTCTCCCCTATGGGGAGAAGGGATGTTTGAACGTCCTCTCCCCTTGGGGATTGAGGTGAGGGGGAAATGGGATACGTTGTTTTAGACGTGACACGACACTATGTACGTCACAGTATTTAAGAACAGGAACACTTAACAGCCGCATAAGGCGGCATGAATAGAATAAAGCGGGGCAGACTGCGCTACGTACTTGGTTCGGAGCGGGAAGTGTACCCAGGCAGACGGACTTTTACGAGGCCGTCAAAGATCGTTCATCGGGGTTGGGGCATGCATTCACCTTTGGGGTTTTGGTTAACCTTGAATAGTTATATCGATGGTACAAAATCACAAAAAAGGAGCGCCCTCTCGAGGCTGGTCCGGGCGGTTTCGCGGGACCCTGAAGCTGCTCCCATGCTGATGGATCTGCTGAGGCCCCTTCCTGAGGATCATGTCTCAGAACTCCTGCTGAAGATTGCCCAAGAGCTGGACCTTGATGCCTGCAAAGCGACATGGGAGCGTGAAGATTTCCAGGACATGATGATCAATACGATTCGTTTCTACTCGTCCGCAAATCAGCTTATCAAAACACTTCGGGAAAAAAGAAACCATCCGGACCTTCACTCGCCTGCCTGTACCCGGATTGCCGGTGATCCATCCGCCGGTTTTCCGGATACTGAAGGCCGCTGGTCCAGGGAAAAGATCCGTGAAGCGTTGATCAAAATCTATATGGAAAACAAATGCAACGGCAAGGCCGCTGCGGAGTGCCTTCTGACAACGTCTGCAGACCTGCGCCTCAGGATCTTCCCGCGATTCAGGATCGACGCAGGAGGTGTAAAAAGGCGATGGATCCTTGATGCCATGCACGAAAGCCGGGGAGAAGTTAAGGCGGCTGCATGCAGGCTTGGCATCAGCCGTGCGGTCTTAAGGAATAAACTTAAAAAATATGGTATTGAAGGCTCATCGCAGCCTCAGAAGGTTTCGCTCAGATTTGTGGACCGGCTCTCCGTTGCCCAGCCGTTCGAGGAGATGTATCAAGGTACAGCGGAAACCACGGCCAGGGATTACAGATTCCGAAGATACTGTCTTCTTTTTTTTGACCATGTCCAGGGATTGTTTAACAGGGAATTTCGGACAGAGGAAGAGAAAAAATATGTCTTGCGGTTCTTGAGGCAATCTGCAAGCAGGAACAGGCGGCGGATCCAGGTTCTATACGGCCGGCTTTTTGCCAGGCAAATACCTTTCGACATCACAATGGCCACACGATACAAGTTCTGCAACAGTATACTCTATGATATTTTCAAGTCCCGGCCTTCGGATGGGACGACTACTTGCACTCGGTTTACCGGTGTGGAGACCTCGGCATCAGGAGATCCCATGATGGACGAACTTATCCTTTCTCTGAAAGTCTGGGCCCTGCGTCACTGGGAGACTGACCCCTTGAATTGGAGAGAATATCGTAAAGCTGCAAGAACCTGTCTTGCTGTATCAGCCGCCGAAGATAACTCTTCTCAACTGCAGTGCCTTGTCTAAGCATCTCCCTTGTCCGGCAGAAGAAGATCCTTTTTCTGTTTTCTCCTTCTTGTAGCGAGGGTAACCATATCCGATTTATTCCGATCCATCTTGGCCCTCTTTCTGGCTGTTTTAACCTTTCGTTTGCTGGTACTTGATGCCATGCCTGCCTCCCTTTATTCTTAATCGCCTGTTAATGAAGAATTTGAAACGTATAAAACTCACCTGTATAGGATTCTTTTGAAACATCCACATGGGATACTTTTGCATATGGTGGACCGTGGCTGCACCATTTTGCAAACTCATCAAGGGCCCGCTCATCCCCTTCAGCCACAACCTCCACGCTTCCATTGACAAGATTCCTAACCCATCCAGCGAGGTTGCAACGGGACGCTTCCTCCTGGGCGCTTGCCCTGAAAAATACCCCCTGGACCCTCCCGTGAATAACCAGCCTGATTCGTTCTTTTTTTGTAGAAGCCATGGTCCTTCAAGAAACCGGCCTTTGAAACTATTGCTTACTCTCTGTCTCAATCTTTTTTTCTTTTTCTGGTGTCACATCGATCTCATCTTCGCCTTTGGTGGCTTTTTTAAAATTCTTGATCCCTTTGCCTAAACTGGTCCCGATCTCAGGAAGCTTCCCGGCACCGAAGAGAATCAATACGATGACAAGAATGATCACGAGTTCCATCCATCCCAATCCAAACATATGTCGCTCCTTGGAGGCTGCTGCCCTCCTATACGGCTTCGTAAAAAGTCCGTCTGCTGCGTTGCGCTTCATCCTTCGTCATTGCAGCGTACCTCTCAGTACGCCTCATTCCTCAGGACTCGCGCGCCTTGCATCCGGATCTTTTTACTGTGCCGTCTCACTATGAACTTTACAAGTTCATCCTCTTTGATGGGTTTCGGAAGACTCCAGTTTCAGGGCCTGATATTCATCCGGTGTATTGATGTTCCGCACGGAATCAAGTCCAGGTTCAAATAGGGCCATCTCCTTTTCCGTAACATATCTTACATTCAGGGAGAGGACCAGCTCATGCAGGCTCCGCCTTCCCTCACGCAGGTGCTGCTTCATGAGGGGCAGGCAGCTCTTGTTATATGCCGCATGCAATGGCTGAATCCGGTCCTTCCAGATCCTTGTCTCATCTCGGATGACGGGGATCACCGCATCGTACCCATGGGCCATATTCATCATATATTGAACCAGGCTTGTTTGAATCAGGGGCATATCACATGCCACGCAAAAATTCACTTCTTCTTTGGCAGCCTCAACCCCTGAAAGGATTCCGGTGAGAGGCCCGCGCTCAGCCAGAGAATCCGCAACCCTTCGTACAGGGAACCCGGAATAGAGGTCGGGTTGTCTGGTGACGAGA
>CAKKPE010000144.1:0-9830 GCA_919901565.1 bacterium | reverse complement strand
CAGGAAGGCCTTGTTCCAGCCCATCCTCCTGTTTTCACCTCCGGAGAGGATGATCCCAGCCAAACGCTTTCCCCAATACCTGATACAGGCCCCGCTGGAGTTATTTTACGGATCTGACCTTAAGAAACGATTTCAAGTCTTTTACCCCGTTCACACCCCTGGCCAGGGTTATGGCCCGGTCAATCTCTTCCTGGGACCGGACATAGCCGGAAAGAGTAACCTCGCCAAGGTTGGTATCCACATCGATGCTTAAGGCGCGTACGTATGGATCCTGCAAGAGTCTTGTCTTGATGGATGCAGTAATCATGGAATCATTCATTGACTCGGATATGGTTTTCTGGTCTGTCCCTATTTTGTAACCTGCCGTGGCGGCGGCGCCGATTAAAAGGGCTTCGCAACCATACGTGAGAAAAGAGATAAGCAGAATCAAGACAATCAGTGAACCCCTCTTTATATGCATACGTTTTTCTTCCTTTTGAAAATACGGGTTTTTCGCTTCGCTACGCCTTCCATATTCAGCAAAAGATACCAATTTTCTCAATGATTGTCAACCGGGACTTCGCCTTGGGGTGGCCTGTCGAGTTTTGTTCTGGCGGGGTTTACGGTTGTCTCCAGGGCGGGAAGACTTTGAATGTCTCTGCGGTTTCGGTCCGTCCATTCGCCTCTTTTGGGGAGGGGGCTTGATGACCGGAACAAAAAGGGACTCATCAGGCCTTTTTACAGGAATTTTCTCTCCGATTAGCTCCTCTATTTCTTCCAGGGAATAGACATATTCATCGCAAGCCAGGCTGATGGCCTTGCCTGATGCGCCGGCCCGGGCGGTTCTGCCGATCCGGTGGACATAATCTTCCGAATCCTGCGGGAGATCGTAATTGATCACATGGGAGACCCCTTCGATATGAAGCCCCCGGGATGCCACATCCGTGGCCACGAGGATCGGGAGGCGGCCTTCCTTAAAGTCTTCCAGGATCTTTAACCGTTTAGGTTGCGGGATATCTCCGGAGATGGTGTCTGTCTTATACCCGTTTGCATTCAGCACCCGCGTGAGGCGGTCAGCGACGACCTTGGTATTGATAAAGATGAGAGTCCGTTCGCCCGCCTCGTGACGCAACAGGCCGAGGAGAAAGGAGAGTTTTTCCTCCTTGCCCACATGGTAGAGTACCTGCTCTACCAGTTCAGCGGTGATCCGTTCTTTGGAGACTGAGAGTTTTACAGGGAGATTCATGTGTTCATAGCCGAGTTCCATGACCCGGTAGGAAAGCGTGGCGGAAAAGAGCATGGATTGTCGTTTTGAATAGGGGGGGAGCCTCTTGAGCAGGAAGCGAAGATCCTTGATGAATCCCATGTCGAACATCCGGTCGGCTTCGTCGATGACCAGGATCTCCGTGTTCTTCAGGCTGAAGACCCGCTGCTTGAAATAGTCGATGAGCCTGCCGGGGGTCCCTACAAGGACGTCCACCCCCTTTTTGAGCTCTTCCCTTTGTTTCTGATAATCCACGCCGCCGTAAACAGCCAGCATGGAAAAGTCGGTAAATTGACCCAGCAGTTTTGCTTCTTCATAGATCTGAACCGTCAGCTCCCGGGTGGGGGCGATAATAAAAGCACGCGGCGATGCGCCAGCTTCTTTTTTGTGTTCTTTCTCCAGCAGCCGGGAAAAGATGGTGATCAGAAAAGCGGCTGTCTTCCCGGTCCCTGTCTGAGCTTGTGCAGCTACGTCCCGGCCCTTGAGGGATAATGGAAATACTTTTTCCTGAATAGGTGTGCAACGGGTAAATCCCGCCGCCTCGATTCCTTTCATAACAGATTCGGGCAGGTTCAGCGAGGAGAAGGGGAGTCCGGACTTTTGCATATATATTCTTTAATAAGGTCGATTGTCAGGTTGCGCAAAAAGCTAAAGCAATTTATATTACTTTTGAAAACTATTGTCAAGGTAAGATAGATTTTGGTTTGACTTTTACTCTCAGCAAAGGTAGATTAAATTAAAATGAGATGATAATGTTATGAAGTTGTACTATATTGTTGCTTGCTTCATTTTTATTGCCGGGTGTACCCCGGCCATTCCCCTGGAGTATCTCTCCAAGATCGACCGATCTGCAACTTACCCGGTTGTGAAGTCAAATATTCAAAGATATATTGGGACCACGGTGGCCTGGGGCGGATATATCCACGAAGTTCGCAATATGCCTGAAGGGACCTATATCGAGATTATTGAATCTCCTCTGGATTCAGGGAACCGCCCTGAAGATCTGGATCAGACCCGAGGCCGATTTCTTGTCCGTTATCCGGGATATGCCGAACCGGTCCAGTATGCCAAGGGGAGGGCCATCACCGTGGTCGGTGAGGTCCAGGGGCATAAAGAGCTTCCTTTGGGAGAGGTCCGCTATGGCTATCCGGTGATCCATCGGATATACGACCGGTTGTGGAAACCGAAAACAGCTCCCGATATCCATTTAGGGGTCGGGGTGGGTACAGTATTCACCCATTAATGGCTGCAAGAGTGAAAAAAGTGAAGATAGGAATCCTTTCCGATACGCATGGCGTCCTTCACCAGGCTGTCCTTGATCTTTTTGACGGGGTGGATGCCATTTTTCACGCCGGTGATATCGGGGATGACCATGTGCTGACAAGACTCAAAAACATCGCCCCGGTCATGGCGGTACGGGGGAATATGGATTTGCCTCCCTTGTCGTATGATATACCGATTTACCGTGTAAGCCGTCTGGCGGATAAGAACATTCTGATCACCCACCGCGTTGGCAACCCCATGAAGCCTCCTGCAGAACTGCAGGAGAGGCTGCTCCAGGTCCAGCCGGCAGCGGTGGTGTTCGGGCATACGCATAACCCTTTCAACCAATGGATCAACGGGATCCTCTTCTTCAACCCCGGGAGTGCAGGCAGGAAGAAGCATGGACAGCCTCTCTCTGTGGGGTTTATCGAAGTGGATGCGGGTGAGATCAGCGGCAGGATCGTCTATCTTGAGGATGAATAGAAGGCCGCTGCATTTTAGAGATGAAGACACAATATGTGGACTTGCTAACAAATCAACCGCAAGATGTGGAAAAAGAATCCCTTGTTCCAACCCCTGATAAACAAAGGAAATTCTAATATCATTTTATTCAAGATATGGTGTTTCTTCACATCTTATATACAATATGTGGATAACCATAAAACTTCAAATTTATTCTTCAGGCCTCCTCTAGTTCTCCTGTTTTTTTCTTTATGGGTTCTGCTCCATGCGTCCCCGCTGCATGGGGAAGAGGCCTTTCCTTTAAATTATATTTCCCCTGAACAAGACCGTATCATGCTCATGGCCGAATCGTTGGTTATGGAACGCCGCTATGAGGAAGCCATGGGCCTGTTTGACCAGATGGAGAAAGAGGAATCAGAATCGCTTCTGCCGAGCATGGGCCGCCTTCTGATCCTCATGGCGCGCTCCTTTGAGAAGGGCGATACATCAGAACGCCTCGAAAAGGAGATTCAGGCCGAGCTGGAGAAGAACAGCCGTATCCTGAAAAGGATGAAGGCGCATGCGGACCTCACCGCGTGGGACCATTATATAATGGGGGGATCGCTCGGCGTAAAGGGGCTCTATGAACTGGAGCACCAGCGTTATGTCTCTGCCTTCGTGAACGGGATCTCCGCCCTTTCACACTTCAGTGAGGCACAAACCCTGGACCATGGGATCCATGATATCTACTTTGCCACAGGGCTTTACAAATATTTCAGGAGCGTCAAGACCCGTTATCTCTGGTTTCTCCCGCTGATCCGTGATCAGAGGATGGAGGGGATCGAGGAGATCCGCGTGGCATTGGAAAAAGGGCATTATGCCGTTCCTGCATGCAAGATTGTCCTGGTTGCCCTTGCCGAAAAAGAAGGCCAGGACCATGAGGGGGTACAGATGGGCGAGGTTTTCCTTAAGGAGTATCCTAAATGTCTTCTGATCCGGGACCCTTTGGCAAAGATCTACAGGCGCCGGTCTCAATGGTACGATGCCGGCAAGACCTATTATGGCGCCTATGAAGGGGACCCATCCATCCGATGGGTCCTCCTTGAAGCGGGCCGGGATTTTATGATTGGGAATGAACTTGCCAAAGCCGAGGAATCATTTCTTGCGTATCTGTCCAGTTCGCCTCCTGATTCCGGGGCGGCGCAGGCACACCTGGAGCTTTCCCGAGTCTATCATAGGATGGGCGATCCCTCCCTCTCTCAGCAGGAGAGGGAATGGGCGATCAAGCTTGATCCTGGTCTGAAAAATTCCTCGATAGAGAATTAGATTTAAAAACCGCTAAAAACAGCTTACATCTTGACATTATTCTGAAGGTCTAATATAAAAAGGGTTCTTTTGTAAGAAGGTTGAACGGCTATAGAAGTTAAAGATAAAAAATCAAGAATCAAAGATCAAAATGACAGAGTAAAAATAAAAAATGAATATCAAGACGGGTTCTGAGATGGACTCTTTTATGACTCAAGTTTATTGACGTGCGATAGAAGAGGGGAATCTCCCAAGTCATTCGTCATCGGTTGCTTCGGCACGAAAGAGACCGGGCCATTTTTATATTTTGATTTGTCATTTTGATTTTTGATATTTGATCTTTGATTCTTGAGGGGGTACTTGCACCGGTTGACATCTGGGAAAGGCCATAAGGATACATGACCGAAAACTTGACGAGGTGAGCAGTGAATAAGATGACGATTGAGGATGTGGGATTGGAGGGGAAGCGTGTTTTTGTTCGCGTGGATTATAACGTCCCTATGGATGATGACGGGAACATCACCGATGACCGAAGGATCCGGGCATCGTTGTCAACGATCAATTACTGTATTGATCGCGGGGCCAGGGTGATTCTGGCCTCTCATCTGGGAAGGCCCAAGGGGGTTCGGAATGCTAAATTTTCTCTGACGGCCGTGGCCAAAAGACTCAACCGTCTCCTGAATAAAGAGGTCCGGTTCGCCGAGGATTGCGTGGGGCCCGAGGTGCGTACCGCGGTCGATTTCCTCCGGAACGGCGATGTTCTTCTTCTGGAAAACCTCCGGTTCCACCCCGGTGAGGCGGGCAACGATGAAAGATTTTCCAAAGAGCTGGCTCACGGGATTGATGTCTATGTGAACAATGCCTTTGGAACAGCCCACAGGGCGCATGCCTCGACCTTTGGAATAACCCGCTTTGTCCCGGTCTCCGTGGCCGGATTCCTCATGAAAAAAGAGATCGAATATTTTGAAAAGATCACGATGAATCCGGTGCGCCCTTTTGTGGCGATTCTGGGGGGGTCCAAGGTGTCCGGGAAAATCGGGGTTATTAAGAACCTGATTGACCGGGTGGACAAGATCATCATCGGAGGCGGGATGATGTTCACATTCCTTAAAGACTCCCAGCTTGAAGTGGGGAACTCACTTGTCGAGGAGGAGATGGTTGATTCTGCCCTTGACATGCTCAAGCGTGCCAAGGAGAAGGGCGTCAAATTCTACCTCCCTGTGGATGTGGTTGTGGCCGACCGGATCCATGCCCATGCAAATACCAAGATCGTAACGGTTCAGGAGATTCCTGAGGGATGGTACGGACTGGATATCGGGCCGGCCTCCAGCAAGCTCTTCGAACTGGCGCTTCAGGGCGCCAAAACCATTGTCTGGAACGGGCCCATGGGGGTCTATGAGATCGATGCCTTCAGCCGGGGGACCTCATCGCTGGCGCACACCGTGGCCGGATGCTACGCTACTACGATTATCGGAGGGGGAGATACCGCTGATGCGGTCAACCGCGCAGGTGAAGCGGATAACATGACCTTCATCTCCACGGGCGGAGGGGCCTCGCTGGAGCTCCTTGAAGGGAAAAGCCTTCCAGGCATTGAAGGATTGACCGAAAAGAAGGTTTTGTAATGTGGTTTATTCAATTAGGAGAAAAGAGATGCGCAGAAAGATGATTGCCGGGAACTGGAAGATGTACAAGACGGTCACCGAGGCCCTTGCGCTGGTTCAAGGGCTGAAGACAAAGCTGATTGACATCGATGATGTGGATATGGTGGTGGCCCCTCCGTTCACGTCCCTGGCCATGGTTTACCAGGCCATTCAATCGAGCAACATCATGCTCTCCGCACAGGACCTCTATTATGAAAAGGAAGGCGCATATACCGGAGAGATTTCCGGAGGGATGCTCAAGGATATTGGGTGTCAGTTTGTCATCGTGGGACATTCTGAAAGGAGGTCGCTTTTCGGAGAGACCGACGAGATTGTAAATAAAAAGATTCATGCGGCGCTGAATGCCGGCCTTTCAGCGATCTTTTGTCTTGGTGAGTCCCTTGAAGAGCGGGAGGCCGGAATGACCTTTGATGTGGTGAACCGGCAGGTCAGGGCCGGTCTTGCCGGATGCGGTGAAAAAGAGATGAAAAACATCGTGATGGCCTATGAGCCGATATGGGCCATCGGAACGGGGAAAACTGCGACACCGGCGCAGGCCAATGAGGCCCATGCCTATATCCGTCACCTTCTCTCCGGAATCATCAGCGGCCAGGGGGCAGAACAGGCGCTCATTCTGTACGGGGGGAGCGTGAAACCATCCAATGCTGCGGAACTGATGAATCAGCCGGATATCGACGGGGCACTGGTGGGGGGAGCGAGTCTGACCGTTGAATCCTTCTCCGAGATTATCCTCTCCAGCCGTGGTTAGAAAGGGCAGCAGACAAAACACGGCTTTAAATGGCCGTCCTTTGGGTGTTGTCCGGGCCAACCGCATGTATTTATTTGAATTTACCGGGATCTGCAGCGTCTAATGGATAACAAGGCTGATTCAATGTCCGAAGATCTGGAATGGGTCAGGAGATCCCAGGATGGGGATCAGGAAGCCTTTTCCGAACTGGTACGAAAATACCAGAAAAGGGTCTATTATCTGGCATATGGCATGACCGGAAACCGGGAGGATGCCCTGGATATTGCCCAGGAGGCTTTCCTTAAAGCCTTCCGTTCCATGAAAGGGTTTCAGGGGGGCGGGGGTTTTTATACATGGATCTACCGGATCACATACAATCAGACCATTGATTTTATGCGGAAGGAATGGCGGAAAAAGAAATTGGAATACCAGGATAACCAGGACCTTACGGAAAAAGAGAGCCCGATCATGGCTGTTCCATCCGCTTCCAACCCCGGACAGGATATGGCACAGAAAGAATTGAACCGGGTGATCATGGATGCGGTCCAGTCATTGCCGGAGCAGCACCGGTCGGTTATCCTCCTCAGGGAGATTGAAGGCCTCTCCTATGATGAGATCGCAGAGATGCTCAGGATAAGAAAAGGAACCGTGATGTCAAGGCTGCATTATGCCAGACAGGAACTCCAGAAGGTCCTGATGCCTTATATTAAAGAAGGTGAGATCCGTGAAAAAAAATAGATGCAGCAAGATTCTTGAATGGATCGGGCCCTATGCTGACGGGGAGCTTTCTCCTTCCAGAAGTGCCATGATAGGGGAGCATCTCAAGGATTGTCTTTCATGCCGGACGGCTCTGGAACGACTCCGGCAGACACAGGAATTGATCCGGCAAGGATTTGCTTTTTCGACAGTGGAAGAAAAGTCGGATCTTGAAGCCCTTCATTCAAGGGTCAAACACGGAATCCGATTGCAGGAAGCGGAGAGCAAAGAACCATGGTGGAGCGGGGATCTTGGAAGCCTCTTGTTCCGATGGGCAAGGATCCTGGTTCCTTCGGCTGTTGCAGCGGCCCTGGTTGCAGGGATCTTTTTTAAGGTTTACAACCCCCCCCTGTCTGTGATAAAAACGGCAGGAAAGAATGAATGCATCATCGATTCGATTGAAGGTGCAAACAGCACGGTCCTGTTGTTCAAGACGCATGATTCGGATATGACCGTGATCTGGTTGTCTGTGGATATAGAACCGTATAAGGATGCCTCAAATTCGTGGATACCCTATTCGGCCTGAAAAAAACGGCTTTTCTTGCGATGGTTTGGGTCCTTTGCCTCGTTGCTATGGGTCGTTCTGCGGGGGCCGAGGTTTTTAATACCGAGGTTCGCGTGATCCTGGCCTCCAATTCGGACCAGGGATATGACCCGAGGCTTCTGGATTTAAAAAAGGACCTTCTTTCCCTCAACTACATGTCCTTCCAGCTTATCGATCAGACCGGATTATCCTTGAACAGGGGCCAATCCGGCAAAATGCCGATCCCCGGCGGAAGGACCATGGAACTCACCCCGACAGGCGTGGAGCAGGGGAAGATCGTCATGCAGGTCAGCATCAATGAAGGCGGGTCTTCTCTTTTGAAGACACAGATCCGGATTGCAAACCATGGTACCGTGATCATCGGGGGACCTCCATACCAGTCCGGTTTTATCGTCCTGGCCATTACAGCGCACTTTTAGCCTGATAGTCTCATACGCAATCCCGGGTTTGGTAGTGGGTCAGTTTGAATCTAAAAGTTTTACTATGTCTTCAATTTCCCATAAGCGAAATGTTGTTTGTTTTAATTTATTGAGGGTTTACTATAGAAGCATCTATAGCTAAGGGGTTTTCTTTGTCAACTCTATGAAGGCCAATTTTGTTAATAGGAACAATAGCCGACGGGGACAATTGATCTTCTCCTGTTGATATGTTAGCACCGGCTATGCCAAACTCAACATAAAGCTGCCAGATCCCCTCATGTATATCTTGCTGCTTAATTAAAGCCTCTACAACTTCTTTATGTGTGAAAGTAAGAGTCTTAGTTTCAGCCATTTTGCATCTCCTTTTGGACATCAAGTAATTGTTCTCTATCTTGAGTACTTTCTGCGATAAGCCCTACTTTTTTCATACGATACTTTGAAACAACATCTAAGTTCTGCCCAGTCATCCGAGTCTGAGAAATTGGAAAATAAAATGAATCAGTTGATATATAAATTGGATTGCTAGTTATATTTGCAGCGGCCTGCTGGTTCTTATTAATTTCCTGAAAAGACCAAAAGTCACTAGGCTTGCCAGATTTCTCCCAACAAATTTTAAAGACTTCCGAATTAATAGGACCTCTTCTGTTCTCTGTATCATCATCTTCATAAGCCACGATAGACACTTTCATTCCTAGTGTTCTGGCATATTTAACAATATTATTAAGGGTAATATTGCCGGGATGATTAAGCACCTGTGAAACTCGCCCTTTTGTTAACGTAAGTTTCTCGGCAAGTTCATCTTGGGAAATATTTTCCGATTCCATCTTATCTTCCAGCTGAGCAATAAAATCCGCTGCAATCCGGAAAAGAAAATCTTTAATACTTTTCTCTGTCCAGTGACGATTCATTATCGCTCCTTAAAATAATTGTTGATAGCCCTTTGAACATCTAATGTTGTTCTTATCTCTTCTACATTTTTTAAATCAGTTTCATCTGTTTCGTTTTTGTTTTTAACTGCATGTTTAACTACTATACAAACTTGATAACTACGGTCAGATGGTTTTGGGTTATATAAAAAACCATACAATCTTTGAGCCTTGTATTTAAAAACGAAACATTTAGTATATTTGCCCCCAAATTCTGATTGGTTCCATCCGTGATAACGAGAGTTCTGGTTTGGCTGGCCGTCTCGCCATGCATCAAACCTCGTCATTAGCATTCTATAGGTCGTACTATTCCTATCTAAATTATCAAAGAAGGTTTTGGCCGTAACCTTCCTGTCCCGTGAAATAAGAAAAGCAACCCCTCGCCTTGGATGATCTTCCAAGGTAATAAATTCTAACCTGTATGAGAGTGACATAGCGCACAATATTAAGTTTAGTTATAACTAAACCAAAAGTCAAGAAAAAAATCTTACTGTGTAAAGCCAAAATAGAAATGTCCTATTCTTACCAAAATAGAAATGTCCGGT
>CAKKPE010000143.1 GCA_919901565.1 bacterium | reverse complement strand
CCTTCGACAGGCTCAGGGTGACAATTGTCATGGTGAGCTTGTCGAACCATGGATTGTCCGGTCGGGCCTGTCCTCCGGTCTCCCGATTGGGGGACCGTACAATGACAAAAGAAAAACTAAACTTCGAAGATCGTTCCGGGAAGAGGCAGATTAATGAACGTTGTGATCGTTCCGTCTCGAATGGCAACTCTATCTGGAAAGGCAAGCCTCTCCAGATAGAGTCTCTTATCAACAGGCTCCTGGGGTGATCGAGTACCTTCCTTTTAAAAGGAATAAGTCATCTCCAGGGCCAGGGTATCCTGTGAATCTTTCAGATTTCCGCCTTCATCTTCGAAGACTTCTTCATTGGAATCATCGTGCCTGTACTCCCCTCGCACGATGAGGTTCTCTCGCAGCATATAACTGACCGTGCACGTGCTCTCCCAGAGGTCCTGATCGGTCCCGGTGCGGACGCCGTCCCGGTCATTGAAGGCCTCTCCTCTCAGGCTGATCCCCAGACGGTCGGTCAGATCGTAACGCACGACCCCGGAGAACCCGCTCCACTTGGCATCCTTACCGCCGGGTGCGAGCTTATCTTCCGAACCCAGATCGTAGTTCAGGAGAAGGGTGAGATTCTTAATCGGCTTGATCGTGGCCACAACATCCATGAGTTTCCGCTTATCTGCGGTATCGTTATCCTTTTCGGCACCGTACATCCCGTTCACGGTAATGGCAAAGAGATCCGATGGATGATACCCGATGCCCAGATGGCCGGTTTTGGCCCGGTTGTTGTCCGTGGTGTTGTCCCATCCGTTTACAACACCGAACTTGATGTCCACCGCGTCCCCGACCGGTTTGGTTCCCATGATCCCCGTATGGGTGAAGGGGATGGCATATCCGAACAGGAATGAACGTGAGATGTTGTGGTTGCTGGGCGCCTCAATCACCTCGGCCCCGTGGAGCGTAACAAACTTCCCGACCATCCAGTCGACCCCCATGGCCTTGTAGGTGAGATAGGCCTGCTGAAATTCAAAGTCGTCGTCGTTGGAGCCTCTGGTGGCCAGGCCCAGAATCTGGGCCGTGTGGCCGAAATTGAGATCGGTGCGGAAGCCGACACCCTCATCGCTTTTCTTTTCAAACACCAGTTCCACCAGATCGAGCTCGAAGCTGTTGTCTTTGGTGTCAAACACCCGGAGCGTATTGGTGCCGGAATCCGGCCGGTTGAAATTATATGTATACGAGGTATCCACAAACCCACTTAAGGTGATCCCCTTTAGAAAGCCCAGTTCCGCCGTACCCTGCTTTTCCAGAGCGGCCACCCGATCCTCCAGGGTCTTGTCAAAGGCTTTGGCATTGTTCCCGGAAAGAATAAGAAGCATAACAACTGCTATCATAACTGCTGCCCATCTGTTCATTTTCTCCTCCTTCTTAAAATGATTATTTTATGACCAAAATCTTCTTCCTGTTTCATGTTGCCTTAAGGTTTGCATCCGGCTCAGCGATGGCTTGTCCGTACATGGAAGTCAGGATACGCGCTGACCGCCACCTCTGCCTGGTCCAACCCCTGGAGCTCAAGTTCTTCCGAAACTCTGAGCGGTATGATCTTATCCAGTATTTTGAAGAAAAGGTACATGACAACGAATACAAATACTATGTTGGTCAGACTGCCCACAACCTGTGCCGCTAACTGAGAACCGTCGCCATAGAACAGACCTTTGACCGGACCTGCTATACCATTGAGTCCGTCACCATAGGTTCCGTCCGCAAAAAGCCCCAGGGCGAGGACACCCCAGGTGCCGTTCACGCCATGGACCGAGACCGCGCCTACGGGATCGTCGATTTTGAGGGTACGCTCGACAAAGACGACACTGATGCAGACAAGAATTCCGGCGATCAGACCGATGATCACCGCTGAAACCGAATTCACGAACGCGCAGGGGGCAGTGATGGCCACGAGCCCGGCAAGCATTCCATTGGCGGACATGGATATGTCGGGTTTGCCGTATCTTAGCCACATATATAGCATGGATGAAAACGCTGCGGCCCCGCCTGCAAGCATGGTGTTGGTTGCGACCACGCCGATTCTCAGGTCGCCGCCGGAAAGTGTCGAACCGGTATTGAATCCGAACCATCCGAAGGCCAGAATGAAACAGCCCACGACCGCCATGGGGATATGGTGTCCCGGCAGTGCAACCGGAGTTCCATCGGCCTTGAATTTGCCGAGCCTCGGTCCGAGCACGATCGCTCCGGCCAGGGCTGCAACGCCGCCGGTCATATGGACAACCGATGACCCTGCAAAGTCAAGGTGGCCGTGGCCGAGTCCGAAGTTCTTTCCGATCTGTGAGAGCCAGCCCCCGCCCCACACCCAGTTTGCGTAAAGAGGATAGACGATGGCTGAAATGAAGAACCCGTAGACCACAAAGGATTTGAAGGTCCAGCGTTCAGCCATAGAGCCCGTCGGTATGGTCGCAGTCGTGTCCATGAAGACCATCTGGAACAAGAAGAGGGCGAAGATTGCCGTATCATACGTCACCCCGGAGAGGAAGAACCCCCTGGTGCCGAAAAGGCCGAACTCCTTACCGAAGAGATTCACGGCGAATTCACCGTTCAGCAGGCCGGTCCCGCCGCCAAGGGCGGCGACGTTTCCCACACCGCCCATCTGCAGGGCAAAACCCATAACCCAATATCCCAGCATGCCGATCGCATAGATCATGAAATTCATGGCCATGGTATGACCTGCATTCTTTGCCTGGGTAAAACCGGCCTCTGCCATGGCAAATCCCGCCTGCATGAACATGACAAGAAAGCCGCAGAACAGAATCCATACGAAATTGATGGCAATCCTGTTATGGCCCACCACGTCGGCAAGTTTTGCGGCAAGCGGCTCGTTCTTTGCCAGATTTTTCAGGTCATCTGCGGTCGGGGCATTTGCCGTAGCCCCGATGACGTCTGCCGCCCCTCCTGTTTTTGCACCGGACGGATCCGGAGCGACCATTGCTGCAGGCGCCGTCTGTTCCACGGATGAAGCAGTCGTTTGTGCCTGGTCCTCAGCAAGAGCAAGGCCTGCCGGTAACAAGAAAATCATCAATATCAGTATACTCAAGAACCTTTTCATATCTTCCTCCTATTGTATTTTGTGGGAGTTATATGGCCTCTTTTCCCCGTTCACCGGTCCGAACTCGAATAACGTCTTCAATGGGAATCACAAAGATTTTCCCGTCGCCGATCCGGCCTGTCCGTGCCTTCTCGATCACCTTCTCGATGATCTGATCCACCAGATCCTCTGAAACCACAATCTCGAGTTTAACCTTGGGGATGAAGTCAATGGTGTATTCACTCCCGCGGTAGAGCTCGGTATGTCCCTTCTGCCGGCCATACCCCTTGACCTCGGTCACGGTCAGACCGCTGATGCCGATCTCGGTGAGCCCTTCCCGGACTTCATCAAGACGGCCCGGCTGGATGATGCATTCTACTTTCTTCATAATCTTTCCCTCCTTATTTAAGGTGTATTGTCAAAACCTAACCACAGGACACAGAGAAATCCTTGGATGCCAATAAATTAAAAATGATATCCTATCTCTCCATGCTGTGTCTGGTCCAGACCGGTATTCTCTTCATCACTTGTTACTCGCAGTCCCATGATTTTGTTCAGCACCCAGACCAGAATCAGTGTCATGGTGAAGGCATAGATGGTCGTGGCGCCGACAGCGGTCAACTGCACCATCACCTGTTTCCCATGGCCTGCAATCAGCCCGGCCCCGTTCACGGTGGCGAATACACCTGTGGCCAGGGCCCCGAAGGTCCCGCCCACACCATGCACGCCGAAGGCGTCCAGAGAATCGTCATAGCCCGCCCTGGCCTTGAAAAGGATAGCCGAATAACAGAGCACACCGACCGCCAGCCCGATTACCAGTGCCCACATGGGTTCTACAAAACCCGCTGCCGGCGTTATGGCCACGAGTCCGGCCACTATCCCCGAAGCCGCGCCCAGGGCGCTCGGCCTCTTCTGGATCACCCACTCGGACATCATCCAGGATAAAGAACCGGCCGCTGCGGCGATCTGCGTATTGGTGAATGCCAGGGCCGCATTTCCGTTTGCAGCCAGGGCAGATCCGGCATTAAACCCGAACCAGCCGAACCAGAGAAGCCCCGCGCCCAGAAGGGTCAGGGTCAGGTTATGCGGAAAGATACCGACCTCCAGATACCCCTTGCGTTTCCCCAGCAGGGTGATGGCCGCCAGGGCCGAGATACCCGAAGAGATGTGCACTACGGTCCCACCGGCATAATCCAGGGCGCCCATGTTTAAAAGCCAGCCGCCGGTCCCCCAGACCCAGTGGGCAATGGGATCATAGACCAGGGTTGACCATAGGAAGATAAAGACCACATAGGTTGAAAATTTCATCCGTTCGGCAATGGCCCCGCTGATCAGGGCCGGCGTGATGATGGCAAACATCCCCTGAAACATGATGAAGACATACGCAGGGATGGTCCCCTGAACGGTCTCCGGACCGATCCCCTTTAAAAAAAGATGATCCAGCCCTCCGATAAAATGGTTCACATCCGGACCGAAGGAGAGGGTATAGCCGATCACCACCCACTGCACGCCGATCACGGCCATGGCTACAAAGCTGTGCATCATGGAAGAGAGCACATTCTTCTTCCGCACCATGCCGCCGTAAAAAAGGGCCAGGCCCGGAAGCATGAGAAGCACCAGCGCCGTGGAGATCAGCATCCAGGCGGTGTCCGCGCCGTTGATCTGGGATAGGGTTTCTTCAGCATAGGCCGCGTCAGCACCGATCCCGAAGAAAATAGAGAAAAACACAAGAATAATCACGGACTTGAATTTCATAATTCCTCCTTGCAGGTTTGTTTTTGGAAAGGCCCCTTGCCTCATCCCGAAGTCAATGTCCGGTCAATTCCCAGGCCCCTATCAGAACTGAAACCGTTTACTTGCTCGGCGATACCCCGAAGGGGATGCAGGATATCTTCTCTTACTCTGGTATAGCAAACTTGGTGCCAACTCTTTACGGGCCGGATCACCGGCTTCTGCCCGGAGTTAACTTATTGATTTATTTGGATAACCTGGACCATGCCCGCAAGATCCGTCAAACCGCAATTCTTGTGGGATACGCACAAAAATAAGGCATCTGCTCATTTCTTACGCATCTCTTCGCTTGTCGATCCATGACCATTCGCCTTCTTCTCCCTGAGTTCACGGATCATACCCAGCAGCTCCAGCTTCCCGCGGCCGAGCTCATAAAATCCATGCCACTGGGCATAATCCGGGCCCATCATGAATACCCCCATGCGGGCGCGGCGTCCCTCGTGGTGCCAGTATTCAAAAAATTTAAACTCGATCTCTTCGTCAAACTGTTCCTTAGTCAGCAGTCCTTCCTCGTACAATTTTTCCATCTCGGCATTCATGGGGTCGAAGAACTTTTCATTATAGAGCTTGATGGCATCGTCTCCCTGCTGATAAAATCCTTTAACCCAGTTGACGGAATGACAGTTCAGGCAGACCTTCTGCATGGCCTCCCTGTTCTCCTTCCAGTTCTCCCGTGCCTCGCTCCTCGGCGGTGCAAGTTTCCATGAGAGTCTGGAGCTCACATTATGCGTGACCTCCGCATCCCCGATGCCGGACATGTGACAGGTCGCACAAGTAGGCGCGCGGTAATACTGGACATCCCAGTGTCCGCCGGCGATTTCCCAATTCCAGTTGTCCTTCTCCTGGGTATAAATCACGCCGTGTTTGGATTCGAGGTAGATCTCGATTTGCGGATGATCCGGCCCCAGATGGCAGGACCCGCAGGTTTCGGGCTTACGCGCCTCGGCCACGGAGAATCGGTGCCGGGTATGGCAGGCGGTACACGCCCCTTTACTCCCGTCCGGGTTTATCCTGCCGATCCCGGTGTTCGGCCATGTGGCGGCGGTCAACGTGCCGTTCTCTCCGATCTCAACCTTGGATCCGTGACACTTCTCACATCCCGTCCTTGCGGCGGCTGCTCCCTCAACTTTGTAGCCCAGAACATTGTCCATGATCCGGCCTTTAGGTGTCTCGCTTCTCAGGAAGGTGGTCGCTTTCGCGTGATGACTCTCACTAAATTCTCTTTCTTCTTTGGGGTGGCACCGCGAGCAGTCCTTGGGACTCACCACTACGGAAATGAGTATGTCTTTATGTGCCTGGGCGTCAACATCGGTCTTCTTGGCCTTGTGGCAGTCATAACAGCCCACGCGGGCACGAGCATGCTGACTTGCCTTCCAGTCATTGACGATGCCGGGAGACTCCTTGGCATGACACGAAACACATTTGGCAGCGATCTTTTCTTCCCTGGCCCGATCCGCGGCTGTCTGCGCCGCCGCTGAGCCGGACATTGCTGCGAAGATCCCCAAGAAAACAAGCACTCTGATTCTTTCCATCATTCTCAATGCTCCTTTCCGCGTCATCCCACATGTCGTCCGTTCTGATGAACGATCCGGCGGTGGCAATGGACGCATTTCCCCTGATCGCCTTCCGGCCTTTGCGAATGTGCCAGTAAGCCTCCGCGCGGAAGACCCGAAGGAAAGAGGTTCTTGTGACAGGCCATGCACGACTCATCCGTAATCCTTGCCGCTGCTGATTCCGCGAGCTCGCCTCTATCCAGGTTGTCCGGATCGCCGAAGTAATGCACCATTGTATCCCGAACCCCGTGATAGACCTTGGCCCTGAGCTGGGGCAACAGTCCGCGAGGCAGGTGGCAATCGGCGCATTCGGCAACGACACCGCTGCCGTTGTCATAATGAGATGACAGCTGCCACTCGCTGAAAGCCTCCCCCATCTCGTGGCAGTTGACCGTGCAGAAATCAACGGACGACGTAAACCCCACGGACCAGGTCACCGACAGATAGAAGACCGCGAGGAACAGCATGGTCGCAGCGGCAGTAAAAAAAACCACTCTGCGATCGGCTTTCTTCAGAACTTTTTCATAAAAAATCGATTCTGTCCTCCCCGTCTTCATGGGTTCCCCTAATGCGTAGAAGTAACAGGGAAGTCGGGATACGAGGTCGCTCCATGCTCGCTGAAATCCAGACCGTTGTATTCGTCTTCCACGGACACCCTCAACCCCACAAAACGATGGATCAGCTTGAACGTAAAGTACATGGCCGGAAAGACCCAGAGGAAACAGGCGGTAATCCCGAGCAGCTGCACACCGATGATTTTTGCGGAAAAGCCCTCGCCGCCGTGAAACAGACCCGCCGCCAGTGTCCCCCAGACTCCGCACACGCCGTGAACCGAGATCGCGCCCACAGGGTCATCGACCTTCCTCCGTTCAAAGAAAGCAATGGAAAAGACGACAAGGATTCCGGCCACGGCCCCACTGACCACGGCGAATGCAGGAGCCATGTTTGCGCAGCCTGCGGTGATGCCTACAAGGCCCGCGAGCGCTCCATTCAGGGTGATGCCGACATCCGGAATGCCGTACCTCACCCACGCGGTGATCATGGCAAAGAGCGCACCGGTCGCCGCCGAAAGGGTTGTGTTGACGGCAATAACGGCAATGTCCTTGTTGCCCGCGGTTGTACTGCCCGCATTAAAGCCGTACCAGCCGAACCAGAGAATGAAAACCCCGAGTGCAGCGAGGGGTAGGCTGTGTCCCGGTATGGGTTTGACTTCCCCTCCGGATGTGAACTTTCCCGTCCGAGGTCCCACGACAATGGCGCCGGCCAGGGCCGCCCAGCCTCCCACGGAATGCACCACTGTGGAGCCCGCGAAATCGATGAATCCGAGTTTTTCAAGCCATCCCCCGCCGTGATACAGGCCGCCCCAGGCCCAGCCTCCGAAGACCGGATAGACAAAGGCGGACATCACCAGACTATAAAAAAGATAACCGATGAACCTCGTACGTTCCGCCATGGCGCCTGAGATGATGGTCGCTGCCGTTGCGGCAAAGACCACTTGGAACATCCAGAAGGCATAAAGCCAGGGATCGACATCCTTGATGAAGTCGCTGAAGAAGAACCCATCCGTGCCGAGCCATCCGGTCCGGCTCGCGCCGAACATTATGCCGAAGCCTACAGCCCAGAATGCCAGCGCCCCGATACAGAAATCCATCAGGTTCTTCATAATGATATTGGACGCATTTTTGGCTCGCGTGAATCCGACCTCGACCATGGCAAACCCTGCCTGCATAAAAAACACCAGGAAGGCTGCCATAAGGGTCCAGACAAAGTTCAGATGATCCTGCACATCGGGCGCGCTGGGAATCTCCTCTGCGAAGGTATTTGCAGGCAGAACGAAAAAAGCCAACAAACTCAGAAACAGGATAGGTCTCATTTTCAATCTCTCTCTATAGGATACATAAAATTGAATATAGGGAGCGGCACAACGTGTTCCCCATCGGACCGGATACGTGCAAGAAGCTTCTGCAATCCTGATGCCAACCGCCCGCCTGGAAAATTCCCGTTGATGAAATCGGCCGTATCTTATTGTCTTTTATTGTCGAAAATGTATTTAGAGATGAAGAGTGGCTGTACTTGAAGAGCGGTCTACTCGCTTAAAAAAAAGGCACCTGCTTATTTATTGTGCAATTATACTTTTATTCTGAGTCGCTTTATGTAATAATTTGGACGATGTTATTGAATTCCAAAAACAACGCACGTGGTATGTCCTCCATGAGATATCAATCGCCTCTCAAGTTCGTCATCGCCATTGCATTGGTTATATTGGCTGCGGAAATACTGATCATGTATTTTCTGAGCGCTTTCACCGGTCTATCCGCCGCCGCCAAAGCCATCCTGGACGGCATCATTCTGGTTCTTCTGGTATCACCCGTTCTTTATTATTGCTGTTTCCGTACATTAATGCGCCAGATCAAAGAAGTCGAACGCGTAGAAGACAAGCTATCCAAACTCTATCGCGCCGTGGAACAAAGCCCGAGCATCGTGATGATCACGGACACTCAGGGCATGATTGAATATGTGAACCCGAAGTTCGAGCAGATCATGGGCTACTCGCCGGAAGAAATCATCGGAACGGACGCTACTACTTTAGGCAAACTTGCCCCCGATGAGCTCCAAAGAATGTGGGATACATTAAGGTCCGGCGAGGAATGGCGGGGTGAGTTTTATAATAAGAAGAAAAATGGAGACCACTATTGGGAACATGCATCCATTTCTTCGGTCAGGAACAGCGAAGGGGTCATCACCCATTTCATCAAGGTGGCCGAGGATGTGACCGAAAAGAAACGGGCGGAAGAGATATCCGAAGAAAAAAACAAACTACAAAACTATCTGGATATCGCAGGCGTTGTGCTTGTTGTCATAGATGCAGACCAGAAAGTCACCCTGATCAACAGGAAGGGCTGCCAGGTTCTGGGCTATGATGAAGAGGAGATTATTGGGAAGAACTGGTTCGACACATTCATTCCGAAAGCGGTCAGGGACAAAGTCAAGTCTGCTTTTGCTATTCTGATGAGCGGTGACATTGATCCGGCTGAACACTTCGAGAATCCAGTACTTACAAAGGCCGGAGAAGAAAGATTCATAGAATGGCACAACAGTGTCCTGAGAAATGCAAATGGCCGGATCATAGCCACACTCAGTTCCGGAGAAGATATTACCGAACGCAAACGGGCGGATGAGAAACTCCGGGAGAGCGAGGAAAAATTTCGCTCCGTAGCCCAATCCGCAAAGGAGGCTATTGTCTCTATCAACGCCCAGGGGAACATCATCTTCTGGAACCACGGGGCAGAACTCATCTTTGAATATTCTGCGCAGGAGGTTGCCGGCAAACCGCTCACCGTCATCATGCCCGAACGTTTCCGTGAAGACCATACAAGGGCCATGAACCGGCTGTTGACCGGAGAAGATTCCATTATCCTTGACAGAACCATCGAAATGGTGGGCATCAGAAGAGACGGCACTGAATTGCCCATCGAGCTTTCCATTGCCAGATGGAGCACCAAAGAAGAAGGTGTCTTCTTTACGGGCATCATTCGGGACATCACCTCACGCAAGCAGACTGAAGAGGCTTTGCAACGAGCGTATGGCGAACTGGAGAGGCGTATTGAAGAACGAACCCTTGAGCTTTCCAGGGCCAATGCGGCACTCAAGCAGGAGATTGCTGTCCGCAAAAGCGCCGAGGAGGCTTTGACACGTTCGAGAGAAGAGTTACGCAACCTCACTTCTTACTTGCAGTCCGCAAGGGAGGAAGAAAGAAGGTGCATCGCCCGTGAGATCCATGATGAACTGGGGCAGACCCTCACGGCGCTGAAGATGGACCTCTCCTGGTTGAAAGGCCGGCTGCCCAAAGCTGCAGGAGAACTGCCTGATAAGACACATTCCATGATGGAACTTGTTGACGACACCATTCACACCATCAGGAAGATCTCCACGGCATTGAGGCCGGTATTGCTGGATGACCTCGGACTTACGGCTGCCATTGAATGGCAGGCAGGAGAATTCCAGAAACGGACCGGGATCCGCTGCAGCACGGATCTGATTTCCGATGATATCCCGGTGGTCCCGGACAGCGCTCTGGCAGTGTACCGCATATTTCAGGAGGCACTGACCAATATTGCCCGGTACGCTGAAGCGACAAGGGTGGATGTAACACTCAAAGTGAGCGATGGGACGCTGGTTCTGCATGTGCAGGACAATGGGAAGGGCATTACCGAGAATCAGATTGCCGACCCGAGGTCGATTGGGCTCATAGGTATGCGGGAACGCGCCCGGGCCATGGGAGGCGTGATCCATATCCATGGCGCTCAGGCCCAGGGAACCACGATAACAGTGAATATCCCGCTTGGCAATCATTAGGAGGACGTGAATGATCAGGATATTGATTGCTGATGACCACGAAGTGGTTCGCCGGGGACTCAAGCAGATTCTTGCGGAGACCCCGGATATGGTGGTTACGGACGAAGCGGCCCGGGGCGAAGAAGTACTCGACAAAGTGAGCAGCAAGGATTTCGACGTGGTTCTGCTGGACATCTCCATGCCCGGCAAAACCGGGCTGGAAGTCATGAAACAGCTTAGAAGCATCAGACCACAGCTTCCCGTGTTGGTGCTCAGCATATACCCCGAAGAACAATACGCGGTCCGTGTCCTGAAGGCGGGGGCCTCCGGGTACCTGACCAAAGAGAGCGCCCCGGAGGAGCTGATCTCGGCAATCCGGAAGGTATCCTCCGGAAGAAAATATATCACCCCATCATTGGCGGAAAAATTGGCGCAACAATTGGATTACACTTCCGAGAGACCTCTGCACGAGACCCTATCCGACCGTGAATATCAGGTCATGGTCATGATCGCCTCCGGAAAGGCCGTAAAGAATATGGCCGAATCACTTTCCCTGAGTGTAAAAACCGTCAGCACCTACCGGTCACGTATTTTGGAGAAGATGGGAATGAAGAGCAACGCCGAATTGATCCGATATGCCATCCAAAACAACCTGCTCTGACCATGCATTTATACCCTGATTATCAGTATTTTTATCTTCTCCTTGACTCTCAGTTTATTTATGGTACTATTACGCATAGTGCGTAATACATAGTGCAAAATAAAAAGAGGGCAACCCATGTCAGACAAAAAGCTTTTCATCAACCCTTTTGTTCTCGGGCGTATCCGTCCAGGTGAGCCGTTCTGCAACAGGAAAAAGGAGCAGTCTGATCTCAGGACTCACGCCTTGAACTGTGTAGATGTTGTCATCTATTCTTCTCGCAGGCTGGGCAAGACATCTCTGTTGCATCAGGTTTTAAATTCCATGGAACACAAGGGTTATTACGGAATCTATGTAGATCTTGTTTCCATAACGAGCGAGAGCGACTTTATCCGGAAAGTAGTTGAGGGTATTGTTCTCGGAGTTGGAAAAGATGTGACGAGCCGATCATTCCCAAAGAGGATCGAGGGGCTCTTCAGCCGTATCCACCCCCAGGTGGAAATCCGGCCCGATGGTGTAACCTTCTCTATCAAATATAATAGTACCGTGAGTTTGAATTTGCTGGTCGAAGATGTTTTCCGTGGCTTATCTAAGTTTATGGAAACAAGGGAGAAAAAAGCTCTGGTTGTGTTTGATGAATTTCAGCAGATCGTTGACCTGAAGGAGAACAAAAAAATCGAGGGTCTGTTACGCGAGTATATTCAGGGTGAACGGAACATCGCCTATTTTTTTGTTGGGTCCAGGCGGCGGATATTAAAAGATATGTTTACAGACAAAAATAGGCCTTTTTATAAAAGCGCGTTTTCCTACCCTCTTGGGAAAATTTCAAAAGACGAGCTTTCTAAATTTGTGAGGCTTCAATTTGCAGATACCGGGAAAAACTGCCCTCTGGAGATAGCCCAAGAGATTTATGATTATGTGGGAGGACACACCTATTATGTGCAAAAACTATCGCACATTCTTTGGGATATTACAGAAAAAAAAGTGACCCCGGCGTTGTTGGAAAAGGCAAAAGCGGAACTTCTCCAGGCTGAAGCTCGGGATACCTTCGAGAATATGTTCCAAGGGTTAAACCAGGGCGAAAAGAAACTTGTAAAAGCGTTGGCTATGGAGCCGACCCATCAGCCTTACGCTGCGCCGTACCTGGCTCGTTATGAGCTCAATGCAGGGGGTGTGGGGAGAAACATAAAATCCCTATTAGATAAGGATCTGCTGGAGATCACAGAGGATAGCGTGCATCAACTTACCGATCCGCTTTTTGCAAAGTGGTGTTCTATGTGATGAAAAGTATATTGTTTCAATTCGTGAAATTGGTCTTGACATTTTATGGGAAACGGCCAACGGCCCTGCGTCCGGGCTGCTCTTGTCTTCCATCTAATCTTCCAAGGCTCTCAATGAGTAGGGCATTTCCTACATAATACCAGCCGTAATTCCTACACAATAACAGGCTTATCGCTGATGTGAAAATTATTTTAATACGTTATACTATTAAGGCTACATATTGTCATTCTCTGGCTCGACCGGAGAATCCAGATTCCTTCTCTGGATTGCCCGATCAAGTCGGGCAATGACGACAGAGCAGATAAGTATACTATGTTTACAGTACAACGCAAAAAAAAGGTCAGCACCAAAGACGCTCTGCATGAATCGTAGAAGGCGTGCATGAAGATCAATTTTGGAATTCTTCTGTCCCACTTGATGAGAAAGCGCGGCCTATTCCGAGTGACGATTAGAATAACGTTTCAAGAGGGGGGACGAAAATGCCAAAACTGTCCAAGGCTTTTTCCTCAAGTTCACCTTATCTGATCATAAAACTCTCCGTTATCCCTGTTCTTCTCTTTCTGGTGGTTGCCGGTATCTTTTTTCATACCACAAACACGATCCAGCAGCAGAAACCGATGACACTGCTTGTGAATATGGCAGGACGACAGAGGATGCTCTACCAGAAATATGTACGGGAGGTTCTTTTGACCTCCCAAGGCATTGAATTCGACCACAGAACGACCTTGAGAACCCTCATGGAAACCCTGAACGCCTTGATCCGAGGCGGCAGCGTCGTCGTCAATCTGACGACCGGGGAGACGGCAAACCTGCCGTCTGCACCGACCCGTGAGATCCTGATAACATTAGAGGAGCAGAAGAAACTGTTCACAGAACTTTCCGTGGCAGCGGAATCGTTTCTGCAGGCCACTCCTGATCGTCAATCTCCTGAATATCTAAGACAGGTAAAAGAACTCATCGACCTAAATACCCGGGCATACGACAAGTCCGATCAGGCTGTTAAATTGCTGGACCAGCATTCGCAATCGGTATTTTCAACCCTGCTGATCCTGGAGAATGTAACCTTGGCTCTTCTCTCCCTTCTCGGAATTGCACTGGGCTGTCGCATTATCCTCTATGTAAAGGTGAATAAAGATCTTGAGATCAAAGTGGAAGAATCCCGCAAATTAGTGGAAGAACTGACAAAGAAGGAATCTGAGTGGTCTTATGCCATGGATTTCGTTGAAGATGCCATCTACCTGGTCGGACTGGACGACCGGGTGTTGCGCGCAAACAGGCCTTTTTACAAGATGACGGGACTGAGCCCCGATCAGGTCATAGGGCAGAAGATTACAACGCTGCTTCATCCCGAAGATGAATCAACTCCTTGTCCGGTCTGCCAGGCAAGAAGGGACAAGCGGGACGCCACCATCACCATGGAAACCGACAATCCGCATAACTCTATCGGACGCCCTATAGAAGTCATGATAAAGATGATTCGTGACGAACGAGGGAAACCTCTGAACGTGTTAATGGGTATCCATGATCTGTCTGGCCTGGAGGAGGCCCGGAAAGCGGAAGAAGAAAGACTGAGGCTTCAGTCTCAACTCATCCAAGCTCAAAAAATGGAGTCTGTCGGCCGCCTGGCCGGAGGTGTGGCCCATGATTTCAACAATCTGTTGACCGGAATCCTCGGTTATACCGATCTGGCGTTAACACATGTTCCGGATGATCACCCTGTAAAAGAAATGCTTGACGTTATCAAGGATTCAAGTCAAAAAGCCTCGACCCTTACCAAGCAGCTCCTGGCATTCAGCCGGAAGCAAGTATTGGATATGAAGATTGTCAGCTTGAACGCGATTGCCGAGAAAATGGCAACCATGCTGAAAAGAATGATTGAAGAGAACATCATATTGGAGTTGAGGATCAAAACCCCGATCAGAAATATCATGGCTGACAGCGCTCAGATCGAACAGATCCTGATGAATCTGGTCATCAATGCACGAGATGCCATGCCGGACGGGGGACATTTGATTATTGAGACGTCTGAAGAGATACTGGATGATAACTATTGTCGAAATCACCATGGTGCAGAACCCGGGACCTATGTGATGCTGTCCGTGACGGATACGGGCAAAGGAATGAGCCCGGAAGTGCAGGAAAATATCTTTGATCCTTTTTTTACCACCAAGGAGATGGGGCGAGGTACGGGTCTGGGGCTCTCCATGGTCTACGGCATCGTAAAACAGCACAGGGGGCATATCTGGGTCGATAGCGAGGTCGGCAAGGGCACATCCTTTAAGATCTATCTGCCCGCCGTCCAGGAGGAGGTTGAGATGAAAGAACAGAACCGGAAGGAGGATGAAGAGATGCCGGGAGGGACAGAGACCGTGATGGTTTGTGATGATGACCCTTCCATCCTCAGGCTGATCGTATACGTGCTGAAATTTCTGGGCTATCACCTTCTTCAGGCCTCCAGCGGGGAGGATGCGCTCAAGGTCATTCATGCCTTTGCCGGAAATATTGATCTTCTTTTAACCGATGTGGTCATGCCCGGGATGAACGGCAAGGAACTTGCCAATGCATTTCTGGCCGCATACCCGGAGGCAAAAGTGATCTTCATCTCCGGGTATACGGACGAGGTGATCACCCGTCACGGTATCCTGGAGCCTGGGATGGAATTTCTCCAGAAGCCGCTGACACCGGATATCCTGGCCCGCAAGGTGCGGGACGTGCTGGACAAAAGGACATATTAATAGTCTCGAAATAGAATAGACATGGTTCATAAAATCTCCCCTTGCCCCT